>JAESPY010000190.1 GCA_016765435.1 Emcibacter sp. | reverse complement strand
TTCCGGCACCTGAGCCGACAAAGATGTCTCCCCGTCCAGTACAATAATATCCGCCCGGTACCCCACGGCAATCGCCCCGGTTTTCTGGCCCAATGCCTGTGCGCCTCCATTTTGAATGGCGGTAAATAATGCACTTCCCGTATGAGGATCATCTTCATTCGCAGCAATATTCCGCTGTTGCCCAACCAGACGGGCGCCATATTCCAGCCACCTTATTTCCTCGCACGGGTTGATCAGACTGTTGCTGTCCGACCCCACAGAAATCCGCCCGCCAGAGGCCAGAAATTCAGCCAAAGGAAAAAAGCCATCGCCAAGATTGGCCTCCGTCGTTGGACAGATGCTGACCACCGCCCCGGATTTAGCCAATGCGGTGGTCTCTGCCCCCGTCATATGCGTGGCATGGACAAGGCACCAGCGCGAATCCACATTATGATGGGACAACAACCATTCAACGGGCCTTTGTCCGGTATGGTTCAGGCAATCCTTCACCTCCTGCATCTGTTCTGCAATATGGATATGGATCGGCCCTGATGGTGAGGGGTTTCCATCAAAAATGTCCATGACCTCTGTCAGAGCTGCCTCCGGCACCGCCCTCAAACTGTGAAACGCGACCCCAAGCTGATGAGGCGATGAATATTGCCCTATCCCATGCTGAAGCCTGTCCCGCAATTTCATATAAGACGCCACATCATGACCAAAGCGCCGCTGGTTTTCCACCAAAGGATGATGACCGAATCCCCCCTGCATATAGAGAACCGGCAAATGAGTCACGGCAATGCCTGTCTTTTCTGCCGCGTCCAATATGGCCAGAGACATTTCCGCTGGATTGTCATAAAGCACCCCACCCGGTTGATGATGAAGATAATGAAATTCCGCCACAGAAGTATATCCCGCTTTCAACATCTCCAGATACAGGAAACTGGCAATATGCCGTAAATCTTCGGGGGTAACCGCATTGGCAAACTGATACATCAAATCCCGCCAAACCCAGAAATTATCCGCCTTAGGCCCTTTTTCTTTATATTCCGTGCGCCCGGCAAGGACGCGTTGAAAGGCATGGCTATGACTGTTTGGAAAACCCGGCAGGGCAAAGCCGTTGATTTTCTCCTCTTTCTGAACGGAGGCATTGGATTCAACAGAGGATATATAGCCACTGTCATCAACCGTCACCCGGACATTTTTCTGCCAAACCCCTGGCTGGCCTTTACCGTGGCCCTCTCTCAGGCAGGCTTTTTCAAAGAAATATTCTATCATTAAGTTTCCCGTTTCTCTCCCTATGAATAGACCGCAAAGATTTTTAATTGTCAATACTTGTATAGACCAATAAAAGCCTAACGGTACGTATCGCCGTTATGGATCCTCATTTATTATATTAACGTTTCATTGTATACTGACCTCTCCCGGTCAAAAAACCTCAGAAAGGAATGTTACAATGAGCGAACAGGAGACGTCTGTAACCTATCGCGCCTGCAATCTTTGTGAGGCGATCTGCGGGTTGGAAATTACTGTTAAAGATAATAAGGTTGTCACCATAAAAGGCGACCGGAATGATCCCTTCAGCAAGGGTCATATCTGCCCGAAAGCCACCGCNTTNCAAGATATTCAGGAAGANCCTGATCGCCTGAAACANCCCCATAAAAAGGTCGGCAACAAATGGNTCANNATCAGCTGGGACGAAGCCTTNACNATGGCCATTGATAAATTNTGGCATATTCAGNANTCCTATGGCCCCGATGCGGTGGGGGTTTATATGGGCAACCCCAATGTTCATAATTATGGGTCCCTGACCCACGGNGGACAATTTCTGCGTCTGCTCAAAACCAGAAATCNTTTTTCTGCCACNTCTCTGGACCAGTTNCCTCACCAATTTATNTCCAATGTCATGTATGGNCATCAATTTCTTATTCCCGTTCCCGATGTGGACCATACCAACCATATGATCATTATGGGNGCCAANCCNGTTGCCTCCAANGGCAGCATCATGACCGCCCCCAATATTAAGGGCCGNCTTNAGGCCCTGATNAAACGGGGCGGNAAAGTCATNGTCATTGATCCCCGGCATACGGAAACGGCCAAAATNNCCTCGGCACATCATTTCATCACACCNGGACAGGATGTGGTNTTNTTGCTGGCATTCCTCAATCATTTATTTGACAAAAATCTGGTAAATACNGCNGAANTGACAGACAAACTGGATCANTTCCATGACGTTCATGACCTGATCAAAGGTTTTTCACCGGAACANGTGGAACAACGCACCGGAATCTCTCTGGNGACNATTCATCACATGGCCNAAGAATTNGCNGCTCANGATAAAGCCGTNTTTTATGGCCGNNTGGGCGTTTCGGTTAANCCTTATGGGGCGTTATGCCAATGGTTGATCCAGCTGATNAANATCNCCACCGGCAATCTTGATAAAATNGGCGGGGCCATGATTCCCCTGCCNGCGGTTGATCTTGTGGGATTTAATCTGGTCGGNCGNGGCGGNTATAACCGCTGGCANAGCCGGGTCAGCAAAAGACCGGAAGTTTGCGGTGAATTAAGCAGCAGTCTTATGGCCGAAGAAATATTAACCGCGGGNACAGGACAGATCAAAGCCATGGTTTTAAGTGCNGGAAATCCGGTGCTGTCCTCCCCAAACGGNACACANCTNGAAAANGCCTTTGAAAANCTGGATTTNATTCTNGCCATTGATTTTTACATCAATGAAAGCACGAAATANGCGGATTTAATTCTGCCGCCNACCGCCCCGNTGGAGCATGATCATTATGACCTGAGNTTTCTGGCNTTGGCCATCAGCAATGTCAGCCGTTTTAGTGAAAAAACNCTTGAGGCCGANGAAGATACCCGCGACGANTGGGAAATATTCCATGAATTACGCNTNGGNTGGCTCCAAAAAACAGNGNCCCCTGTCCTGCCNAAAAAACNTAGCCCNGAACGGNTGATTGCCGTNGCGCTGGCCAATGGTCCTTANGGCAAAAGACNGCAGNGGCCAGAAGCNTTNANCCTTAAAAAACTGAAAGACAACCCCCACGGNATTTATCTGGGNGATTTGGCNCCGCTGCTGACCAAACGNCTCAAAACGAANAATGGCAAGATCAACTGCACNCCNGATCTNCTGNTAAANGANCTCAAAAGACTGGCANAGGATTTAAGCCNGACACCCCCTGAAAANCGNNTGNTGCTCATTGGTCGNCGNGATATCAGAACCAATAACAGCTGGCTGCATAATGCCAAACGCCTTGTGAAGGGCAAAAACCGCTGTACTCTTCTCATCCATCCACANGACATGAAACATCATGACTTTCAAAACGGCGACATAATCGGCGTTAAAAGCCGCACAGGACGCCTGCATATTACGCTGGAGGAATGTCCCGACATGATGCCCGGTGTGATCTCTATTCCCCACGGANGGGGCCATGACCGGGACGGTGNCATGCTGGATGTGGCCCGCAAACANGNCGGGGTCAGCCTCAANGACCTGACCGATGAGACAAAGCTGGACCAATTGATCGGGACCGCNGTTCTNAATGCGACCCCNGTTGAATTATTTTCATTGTCCTGAGGAACGGGACCCGGTCAGGACNAAAGATTCTTTGGTATCCTTGTCGATATCTTCCCGGCTGAACCGCACAGGCCGCCATTGTTTCTGAGAATACAACTTTGTCTGGTCGGTATAATGGGGAGAGGTGGGGTCCCCAGACTGGCCATAGGTTAAAAAAGCTTCTGCCTTTGGCCCCTCATCCGTATAGTTCAGGCTAAACAGAAAACTGGTGCCGCCCGTGATCGGATAGCCCTTGTCGGTCAGATATTTACTGCCCGCAATCTTTTTCCCGGTGATTTGACGGGCCAGCGTATAATAAGGCCGTTGATCTATAATATTGGCAATGCCCTCTGCATTATTGCCGCCATGCACCGCGATCTTCTCCTCCCCACGATAGGCAAATTGCACTGCGCCCAATGGCGTGTCCAGTGGCAGGCCTGCCTGTGTCATAACCTGTACCGCTTCGCCCAATTTTTGCAGGGCGATATCTTTATCTGCCAAATCCCGTGGTGTATTGACCGCGTCATTCACATCGAAAGCAACCTTGAACAAGGTGCCTTTCTTCTGTGTTTCCCGGTAATTATAACGGGTGATCCATTCCCGGAATAAAACCGCACCCTTGCTGTCCAGATCAAGACGTTTGTCATACCCTTTCAAAGCAGAACAGGCCTCGGTCAGATCAACCACCTGATCCGCCACCGTCACTGTTTTTTGGGCTTCACAGGCTGTCACCAATTCCGCCAGCAATAATTCCGCACTCATGCTGCGGTTTGAGAAAATCAACTGCTGCATTTCCTGAAGCGATATTTTACCATCTGCTCCCGTTGGGCCATCCGGGCTAACATCACTTACCATGAGGGCATTCATACGGGTGCGCAGGCTACGGACCGTATCCTCTGCCCCATATAACGGTGAATATCCCCGCAAAGGCGCGTCCCGGTTGGTCAGCCAATGGCTGTCATTGGCATTGAAAATATAATCGGTCCGATCCTGATGGGGCTGCTCAACATAGGGGACAACGCCAGGGGTTCTGGCATCCGGGTGCGCTTGCCACTCAAACCGACTGTCGCTGCCATCCAGCAAAATAAGGCCCATTTTCTGATAGAATGCCTTGGTCAGAGGATCACTGGTGGACCGATCCCGCCACAGGGCAATGGCTTCTTCGCTCAACCGCCCCACATTGCTGCCATCAATATAAACCGCCCGGCCATCCCGGCTGGTGGCAATGGTATTGACCCAAGGCAGAGCGTTCCATTTCCGATGCGCCTCTTTCAGGGCATCCATATCTCTGGCCAATGCCATGGCTTTCCACTGATCCAAAAGATTCTTATTGTCCACATTGGCATCGCGCAAGGTAACGGCCTGCTTATCTGTCCACCGCGCCCCCGGCAGACTAACCATGGGGCCATAATGACTGAACCAGATGGTATGTTGCTGTGGCACTTGTGCGCCCTTAACCGGAATGCTCATGGTTTTCGAGGTCATTTTCCGAGGTTCGCCGTCATAATAATAGCTGGTCGGGTCGCCCGGAACCAGATCAAGCTTGTAAAAAACCACCCGTTCACTGTTGGAAACCGTATGGGTCCAGCCAATATCCTTGTTAAACCCAATGCTCACCCCCGGTGCGCCGAGAAGATGCACACCGTACATATCCATCTTGCCCGGAATGGTCAGATGCTTTTCCCAAAAACGGTTGGTGCCCGTCCAGGGGTAATGGGGGTTGCCCAACAACATCCCCCGGCCATTTTCTGTCCGGTCCCGACCAAAGGCCCAACCGTTGGACCCCATCTGACCCTTGCCAGTGCTGTTGATAATTTCCGCATATATACGGTCATCAATTTCCACAGCAGAAGACGGGGTCGCCGCATCCTTTTTCGGTGGTGTGGCCGACGTGATCATTGCGGCCATATGCGGCGTGGTCTGTGCC
>JAESPY010000189.1 GCA_016765435.1 Emcibacter sp. | reverse complement strand
GGCACCAACATCCCCGAAGCTGCGGCACGGGTGCTGGAAGTATTGGGCAAGCAGGGGTAATTCTCACAGAGGAATTATCCTATATTGCTTGTGGTTAAGTATGTATAGTATCTCAATATTCATGAGATATTGAGAATAGCCATGCCGTTCACGCCGTTTCACATGGGACCTGGAATATTAATCAAGGCCATTTTACAAGGCAGTTTCAGTCTGATGATCTTTGGCTGGACTCAGATTGTGATGGATATTCAGCCGTTGATTGTCATGATTACTGGCAAGGGCCAGTTGCATGGCTTTACGCATAGTTTTATCGGCGCATCCCTGATCGCGGTATTTTCTGGTTTGACGGGTAAATATCTGTCGGAAGTTGGCTTGAAAATTTTAGATATTAGCCGGAATAATTCTGTAGAAATTATTTGGGGCGTTGCTTTTTTAAGTGCCTTCATCGGCAGTTATAGTCATGTAATATTAGACGGAATTATGCACAGTGATGTGGAACCATTTTATCCCTTCACGACTTTAAACATTTTTCAGGGGATAATTTCACTAGAGGCTTTGCATAAACTTTGCCTCAATAGCGGTTTGTTCGGAGCGATGGTATATTATACTGTACGATTACGCGTTAAGCGGAAGAAGTGATATAAATATAAGGTATGATGAGGTAAGTGTGGGGTAATCAAAAATTTTGATCGTCATTCCTGCGCAGGCAGGAATCCAGTGGGATAGACAATGCAAAAAGGCGGATATGTTTATATTCTGGCCAATGAACGCAATGGCACAACGTATATTGGGGTGACAAGCAATCTTGTCCGGCGGGTATATGAGCATAAAAATGATCTCGTTGAAGGCTTTAGCCAAAAATATACTGTGCATAATCTGGTTTATTACGAAAGACATGACCGAATAGAGGATGCCATTATTCGCGAAAAACAGTTGAAGAAATGGAAAAGAGCGTGGAAGCTCAGGGTCATTGAGAATTTTAACCCAGAATGGCGTGATTTATATGGGGATATTATTTGATCATCTGGATTCCTGCCTGCGCAGGAATGACGAATTGAACGGGGGACAAGAGGAAAAGACGTTATGAACCTCAATCAAGTGACACTTCCCGTATCCCATATGGATAGTACGGCAGAATTTTATCGGCGGTTGGGGTTTTTGCAGATTGTCGATACGCCGCATTATGCCCGGTTTGAATGCCCAGATGGAGGAGCGAGTTTTTCCTTATCATTGGAGGAAGGTGCTTTTAAAAATGGGGCGANCATCTATTTCGAGGAAGAAAAACTCGATGATTGGGTGGCGCAATTGNTGGCCANAGNNATCGACATNGCCCAAATGCCCACNGATANGAGNTATCTNTGGCGGGAAGCCATTCTCTATGATCCNTCCGGCAATAAGATTAAGNTNTATTGGGCAGGAAAAAATCGTTTAAACCCTCCGTGGCGGGTGGAACGGCGGGATGATTAATCCGGCCTTAGCAGGGNTTTCCCGTGACNTTGGGGATAATCANCTTGCATAAAATATACCCATGCTATATCAGCAAGANAGCTTGCGCCTTGTTCCANACNAAGGAAATGAGGNGTTATTATATGGGCTTCNATAAAAAANCTCAGGGTACATAAAATGAANGAACAGGTAAAACCTGTGGCGCAAAGCAAGACGTCNANATGGCTGGAAGAATTNGGGTTAGANTCCATCAGCCGTATCAGAATCGAAAGCTTTTCCGGTCTGACCGTGGCCTTGGCNTTGGTGCCAGAGGCTGTGGCNTTTGCTTTTGTTGCGCAAGTGGANCCGTTGGTGGGGCTTTATGCCGCCTTTATCGTTGGGCTGATTACCGCGTTTTTTGGCGGTCGGCCGGGGATGATTTCCGGGGCAACCGGGGCATTGGCTGTGGTNATGGTGACGCTTGTGGCTAATCACGGCGTGGAATATTTGTTTGCCACCGTGGTGTTGATGGGGATCATTCAGATCGTTGCCGGGATTACCCATCTGGGCAAGTTNATTCGCATGGTGCCTCATCCGGTGATGCTGGGTTTTGTCAATGGNTTGGCGATTGTGATTTTTCTGGCCCAGTTGGGTCAGTTTAAGGACAGCACCGGCGCGTGGCTTGAGGGTATGCCGCTTTATCTGATGCTNGGNTTNGTGTTGTTGACCATGGTCATTATTGTTTGGATGCCGAAAATAACCAAATTGGTGCCGGGACCNTTGGCGGCGATCATTGTGGTGACGTCAATTGTGACAATTTTTAATTTGGATAGCCCGCGGGTNGGNGATTTGGCATCTATTGCTGGCGGACTGCCNGCNTTCCACTTTCCGGATATGCCGCTGACATGGGANAGNCTGGTNATCATTCTGCCCTATGCGGTTATTCTGGCCTCTGTCGGGTTGATCGANTCCCTGCTGACCCTGAATTTGGTTAGCGAGATGACCGACACCCACGGCGGTACNAGCCGGGAATGTGCGGCACAGGGCGTTGCCAATGTGGTCACGGGTTTCTTCGGCGGCATGGGCGGTTGTGCCATGATCGGCCAGAGCATGATCAATGTGAAATCCGGCGGTCGCGCCCGACTTAGCGGNATTGTGGCGGCGTTGAGTCTCTTGGGCTTTATATTATTTGCTTCTGGTCTGATTGAACAGATTCCTTTGGCGGCGCTGATTGGCGTGATGTTCATGGTGGTTATCGGAACGTTCGCGTGGAACAGTTTGAAGCTGATCGGTAAAATTCCCCGCCATGACATGTTTGTTATTGTCTTTGTGACCGCCATTACGGTGGCGTTTGATCTGGCGGTGGCAGTGGTGGCCGGGGTCGTCATTGCGGCCTTGGTCTTTGCGTGGGAAACCGCAAAACATACCCATGCCACGAAAACAACCGATGAAAATGGTTCCCTGGTCTATAAAATGTCCGGGCCGTTATTTTTCGGTTCTGTGGCCAGTTTTATAGAATTGTTTGATCCCAAGAATGACCCGGATGATGTGATTGTTGATTTCATGGATTCCCGTGTGCTGGATCATTCCGGCTTACAGGCCATTGATGCACTGGCGGTGAAATATGAGGCCGCCGGGAAAAAGCTGCATTTACGTCATTTGAGCGCCGATTGTCGGCGGCTTTTGGATAAGGCCCGTAAAATCGTTGAGGTTTCTGTCATTGAAGACCCCGATTATGGTGTCGCGGCGGATTATACCGGCCATTATGTCGTGAAGAATAGCGGCCCGCAAAAGCCCAAAAAATCCTGAAAATCATCCGGGGTTATTCTGGGCTCATTCCGGGGGCATCCTATTATCCCGGGGCCGGATATTGCCGTCCTGTGACAGGAGAATAGCCACCGGCTTGGTTTTGGGGAATTGGGAAAAGATAATCATCAGGATCACGGTGAAGGGCACGCTGAGGAACATCCCGGCAATGCCCCAGATGCTGCCCCAGAGCGACAGGGACAACATGACCACCAGCGGGCTTAAGTTCAGGCTGTTGCCCATGAGCTTTGGCTCCAGGATATTGCCAATGAGCATTTGAATCGCTACCAGCGAGAAAATGACAATGAAAAANGGCGTGAAACTATCAAACTGCACAAGGCTGAGTATGGACGGAAATAATACCGCCATCATGGAGCCGACCGTTGGAATGAAATTNAGCAGAAAGATAAAGAACGCCCAGAAGCTGGCATTATTGACCCCGACCGTGACCAACACAATATAGCAGGCCCCGCCCGTCAACGCGCTGACAAAGGTTTTAACCCCGATATAGGTTTTGACGTCCGTGGAAATATGGTCAATAATATTAAAGATAGTTTCTCTGTGGGGCGATCCTTCCAGCAGGCGGGAGAGTTTGACATTAAAATATTTCTGTTCCAGCATTAAAAACAGCACATAGATCATGATCAGGCTGGCGCTTCCGGCGAGCGAGGCCAATGTCCCGGCAATGTTGGTGATAAAGGGGGTCAGGTTGACCTGATTAATCACTTGCGCCAGATTTGGCTCTTTATCAATGCCCGCCAGTTTGAATATTTTGGCCGTCAGTTTGGTGAAGTTTTCCTGATAGAGCGGCGCGGCGTCTTTGACCTCGGTAATATTGTTGCTGATCATGCCGAACAGGAAATTCAGCACAAGAATGATGGTCAACAGTGAGGCGATATAGCTTAACGTTCTGGGAACCTGCCATTTTCCAAGGGTGATCTTGTGATAATAATCGGACAGGATATTGATCAGATACCAGATAACGACGCTGATCATGAAGGGTACGAGCAAATCACGGCCAATCACCATGATATAAACCGTTAGGGAAATTAACCCCAGTCCGCCTGCATAGGATAATACACCCATTTTTCGTAACTCCTGCCCGTTTTTCTTGATGTCTGTGGAGGGGGATTGTCCTGTTTTGTCGTCTAAAGGTCAAGTTGTGTTTTCGGTCGGGCAAAAGCAGGGTTGCAACCAATAGGAGAGTTTGATTTATATTTTTCTCTGAATATGGTTGCATTATACTTATTTATACCTATTATAGGCAAAAGGGGGTCGGTAATGTAATGTTCATCAGAGGGAGTAACAGTATGTTTGAACAGTCAAATGAAATATATGGAATAGAAATTAAATCTGATGGGGGAAAGCCGCTTTTAGCGCAGGCCAGTTCTTTTAAAAATATCCGCAAGGCCCGGAAAAAGATTCGTCTTAAACAACGGCTTGAAAAAGCCGATACCCGACGACAGAGAAAACTGTCTCTTTCCGGTCCGGAAAAATCTTTACCTGGTCCGACAAAGGAAACTGTGGCTAAATTAACCCCGGACCCCTTGATGATTTTCAGAAAGAAAAATATCCTAAATGACCAGCAAATATGGGCATTTCAACGTATTCGACGTGCCGTTCAAATCATCACGGAGGGCACACAGGTGCGCACCTCTCGCTTTAATGATGTGGTGGTGCAGACCAGCCGATTTGAGGGGCATCATGAGAGTGAATTTGAGGTCAGAATTAAAGAATATTATACCAGTTGGATCGACCGGATGACAACAGCACGCCAGCAGGCCGGACCCGTGTTGGATATTATCATTGATGAACTGTCTTTGACGGCCGTTGACCGTAAATGGGGCAAGCGGAAGGGCTGGGCCAAGGGGCAGATTCAGACATCTTTGGACCTTTATGGTGTTTTTTCAGCATCTGATGATAGGGTTAAATAGGAATATGGCAGATGTTCAGCTAACGGACCATTTCACCTTGAATGAATTCACCCGAAGCGCCCTTGCGTTGCGCCATGGCCTATCAAATGTGCCGGGGGTCCTGGAAATTACCAATATGACCCGGCTCGCGCACCATATTCTGGAACCTGTGCGTCAGAATTTTGGTTTTGCCTTCAGCCCGTCTAGCGGTTATCGCTGCGGGCAGGTAAACGCGCTGGCCGGGTCGAAACCCACGTCTCAGCATGTGACGGGTCATGCGGTGGATTTCGAAATTCCGACCATTGCCAACCGGATTTTGGCGGACTGGATCAAGGCAAACCTTGTATTTGACCAGTTGATTCTGGAATTTCACCACGCGAATGACCCAAAAAGCGGTTGGGTTCATTGTTCTTACCGGCAGAACCATAATCGACAGAGCTGCCTGATCTTTAATGGCATGAACTATAAGGAGTTTTAAGATGGGATTTCTCTCAAGACTATTCGGCGGCCCGGCCATTGATGCGGTTTCCGCCGTGGGAAATGTGGTGGACCAGCTGTTCACCAGCGATGAGGAACGGGCGCAGGCGGCGCTTCTCATGGAAAAGCTCCGCCAGAAACCACAATTGTTGCAAGCTGAAATCAACCGGGTGGAGGCCTCTCATCGGTCTTTATTCGTGGCGGGTTGGCGGCCCTTCATTGGTTGGGTTTGCGGGGTCGGATTCTTGTGGGCATTTCTGTTGCATCCCTTGTTCGAATGGATTGTGGCGGTGCGCGGGTTGGAGGTAGTGGCTCCCGGTATCGTCACGGACAATATGATGGAACTGGTTCTGGCGCTCTTGGGCCTTGGCACATTGCGCAGCGTTGAAAAAATAGCCGGGCGCAGCAAGTGAAAAACCCCGGCGCAGTAAGTAAAAACGACAGGAAAGATGCGGATGAATCCTAACTTTGCTGTTGCATTAGATAGCTG
>JAESPY010000188.1 GCA_016765435.1 Emcibacter sp. | reverse complement strand
GGCCCCCCGCGAGACATCGGCATAAAGCTCATCCCGGCTGATACCGGAGAATACCTTGGGGGCTTTGGTTTTTTTGCCATTTTCACTACCATGAACCGCATCCGCCGCGGGCTGTGGCTCCAGCTTAACCTTATCAACAGGTTTCGGCAAAATCGCTTCCACCGGCTGCAGCACAATACGGATAATCTGGTTTTTCAGAAACAGTTCCTGCAAACGGTCCGTGACGATCTGGGTATCCTGTGTTCGAACCAAAAGCGCATAGCTCAAACCATCCGGACCCACCGGCCAGTGATCAATGGTTTTGGTGATCAACTTGATCTTCTGGGCCAGATCTCCGGTGCCCTTGCGGACATGAATCTGAATTATTCTATGGCTCATTTTTGCCCCTTCTATTTTGTGTATAGCATAGAATATTTTATTGGGATATGCTGTTGCCATGAATGAAAATAAAAATCTGGCTATCCTTTTAGGTCACATAAAAACCCTGCTTGGGGACCGATTGAGTCTATCCGAATCCGTTCGGCAGCATCACGGTGAGGAAATGACCCATTATGACGTCTGCCTGCCCGATGCCGTGGCGTTTCCGGACACAACGGAAGAGGTCAGCCAGATTGTAAAGCTGTGCCATAAATACGAAATTCCAGTGATCCCTTACGGTGCCGGCACCGCGTTGGAGGGGCATTTCATGGCGATCCACGGCGGGATCACGTTAGATTTCAACCGTATGAACCGCGTTAAGGCCATCCATAATCAGGATATGGACTGCACGGTGGAAGCTGGCGTCACCCGGGAACAGCTCAACCATGAAATCCGTGACACGGGGCTGTTTTTCCCCATTGATCCCGGTGCCAATGCCAGTCTTGGCGGCATGGCGGCAACCCGGGCGTCCGGCACCAATGCGGTCCGCTACGGCACCATGCGGGAAAATGTCATTTCCCTGAAAGCTGTCATGGCGGACGGGACGATCATCACCACCTCCAGCCGGGCCAAAAAATCCGCCGCCGGATATGATCTGACCCGGCTCTTAGTCGGTTCGGAAGGAACCCTTGGCGTCATCACGGAAATTACCGTAAAGCTTTACGGAATCCCGGAGGCTATATCTGCTGCGGTCTGTCCCTTTACCAGTCTAGAAGGGGCCGTAGATACGGTCGTTGACGTCATTCAAATGGGTATCCCCATTGCCCGCATTGAATTGATTGATCAAGAACTTCTGGATATCCTCAACCGTTTTTCCGATCTGAATTATCCCCTTGAACCCACGTTATTCATGGAATTCCATGGCAGTCCCTCTTCGGTTCAGGAACAGGCCGAAATGGTTGAAGACATTGCCAAATCCCACGGCGGCCACGCTTTCCAATGGGCCACCCGCCCCGAAGACCGCAAAAAATTATGGCAAGCCCGTCATGACGGATTTCTGGCGGTCCGCGCCGCCTTTCCCGGCAAAGATTTCTGGGTGACTGATGTCTGCGTGCCCATATCCCGGCTGGCCGAATGTATTGAAGAAACCCGCGAAGACATCGCCCGTGTGGATATTACCGCGCCGCTGGTCGGCCATGTGGGCGACGGTAATTTCCACCTGACCATCCCCTATGATAAAAATAATCCAGAAGATGTGGCCCGTATTGAACAGGTCAACAAACGGCTGGTGGAACGCGCCCTTCGCATGGAAGGCACTTCCACCGGGGAACATGGCATCGGGCTTGGCAAAAAGAAATATATGATGCTGGAGCATGGCCCGGCCCTCGATTTCATGAAAACCATCAAAAAAGCGCTGGACCCGAAAAATATTCTGAACCCCGGCAAGATTTTTGATTTATAACCCTAAGCTATTTCAAAACACAGGAGGCTCTACCCCATGAGCAAAAAAACAGATCAGGAATGGCGGGATAATCTGGATGATACCCAATATCAGGTGGCCCGTTGCGGCGGCACCGAACCCGCTTTTACCGGAAAATACTGGGATCATAAAGAACAAGGCAACTACGTCTGTGTCTGTTGCGCAGCACCCTTGTTTACCTCTGCAACCAAATATGACAGCGGCAGTGGCTGGCCCAGTTTCTATGATGTGATTGCCCCCGATAAAATCACCATAAACCGCGATTCATCCCTTGGCATGGTTCGGGAGGAAGTCATCTGCGCCGCCTGTGAAGCTCATCTGGGCCACCGTTTTTCCGACGGGCCGGACCCCACGGGTCAACGCTATTGCATCAATTCGGCCTCTCTGGATTTCAAAAACGATTGAATCATTTTCCCCGGATAAGTTTACAGACTTCCGGCAGGGCCTGTTTCAACCACAGGACCTGATATTTCAGAGTCAGCAGGCCCCAGCCCTGTTGCCGATATTTTCGTGCGCTGGTCAATAAAGCGGTCCCGACACAACGTAATTTAATCCCCGCCTGCCGCGCGTGCCAAACCAACAGATGATCTTCACCGTAGGGGACCTGTTCAGGGAAACCACCAATCTGTTCAAAGTTCTTTTTGCTCAGGCAAAACCCCTGATCGCCAAAGGGGACTTTCAGAATTTGCGACCGAAAACGTGCGCCCCATTCATTCAACCACATGCCCCAGGGACCATCCTGCCTGAATTTCAGATGAAAATAATGCAGCGCATCGGGCGCGGCTTTGACAGAATGTTCAAGCGCATCCAGCCCCTGTTGCGTGACCCGTGAATCCGCGTGTAAGAACCAGAGCATGTCATGGCGGGCAACTTTCGCCCCGGCATTTTGCTGAATGGCCCGGCCCTGTGCCGAAGTTATCCAGCGCAACTGTCCTTCGCAAACAGGCGGAAGGCTATGATCGCCGCAAGACACCAGAATGATATCAACCTCCGACCCCTGCTCCAAAAGCGCCAGATCCTCCAAAAGCATACTGACCTGATCCTCATGGGGACCAAGGGGAATGATGATCGACAGATTTTTTAAACTCATCGTTTTAAGATATCCAGCAAGGCCCGTTTGTCCTCAGTCAAACTGTCCACCGGGCTGAGAAGGGCCGCGTCAAGGCTCGTTCGGCAACCACAATCTTTGGACGTATCCCCGTCATGTGCCAGAAACCCGCCCAAAAGCCGTTTGGCTTTCTCAAGACTTTCCCCATAACGGGTGATGACCTGTTCAACGCTCACATGCTGCGCCGGATCATCCAGCCAGCAATCATAATCGGTCACGACGGATATAGTGCAATAACATATCTGTGCCTCCCGCGCCAAAAAAGCTTCCGGTACATTGGTCATCCCCACCAGATCACAGCCTGCGGCATTTTGCAGAAAAAAGCTTTCTGCCCGTGTGCCAAGACGCGGACCATCCACACAGCCATAGGTCACGCCAGTATGGACCGAAATATCCAAAGCCTCTCCCGCCGCAGATAATTCTTTAGACAAACAAGGACAGGTCGGTTCTGCGGTGGACACATGGGCCACAAGACCCCCACCGAAAAAGCTTTTCTCCCGAGGGCCTTTGACGAAATCAAAATATTGATCCGCAAGACACAGATCACCGGGGGCCAGATCATGACGCAGGCTACCCACGGCGGAAATGCCAATCACGCGGGTCACGCCAAGCTTTTTCAAGGCCCAGATATTGGCCCGGTAATTCACCTCATGGGGCAGATACGCATGGGATTTGCCGTGACGGGCAAGGAACACAATCGGCTTACCCTCCCCGTATGTCCCAATCATAAAGGGCGCGGACGGCATCCCGAACGGAGTTTCAACCTCCCGCTCCTCTGTTACCTTCAACTGGGGCAGGTCATAAACCCCGGACCCGCCANTAATGCCTAACATCTCTAAACTCCCTTACAATTCACTACAGGACGCGCCGTAAGCAAAACANCTATANCAGCGATGATGCTTTAGGCTGACCCGNGCGGNCATACTGTCGGCCAANNNCGNCCCCAGATCATATTCCGGGTCATCATCCACCANGGTACAGGCATANACCCGCATTTGTCCCGCCTGNTTAACGATCATNCGGGAAAANCCNCACATAAAATNCTTACGGCTGTCGGCGTCCTGATACCGGGTCATGCAATCTGTGGTCACATGGGGCACATCCGGTAGCGACCCCGGCGTGGCAAAATCCGGAAAGGCCACCAGAGTAAGGTCCGCAGGCAAGCCATATTGGCGGAACAGATCGGCAAAGGCCGCATTTGTCTGTTGTCCATCCTCATCCGGCCAGATATGACGGGCGACAGAAACCGCAAAGCCCATATCATGAAGCATTTTCAAACCCTCTAGAGCTTTGATAAAATTGCCGGCTCCCCGGCCCAAATCATGGATTTTTTCGTCATGGTGATCCAGACTAACCCGAAAAGCAACCGGATGGCGGCTGGTCAAAAGCGGCAGTAATTCCTTGCGGTGGCGTTGCACGGCCTCGGTGCCGTTGGTCAGCACAAGGCATGGACGGTGAGACGCGGCCAACATCAGAATCTTGACCATATCCTTGGCCAGAAAAGGCTCGCCGCCGGTAAAGGAAAATTGGCTGACGCCCAACGTCAAAGCATCCTCGATATAGGGAGCCACATCCTGCAGCTTGACCAGACCCAACCGGGTATCACCGGGTTTTGAGCCTTCCAGACAAAAGCCACAAGACAGATTACACGCGGTCCCGGTATGAAACCACAATTCCCGTAAATCACCGCTATCGATATAGCCGCGCGCATCCCCAAGCGGGGTTATGTACCAAGCATCCGATTTTTGCGTGTCCGCATATTCTATGATCGCCTCAGCCAAATTGCGCTCCCTGCTCTGTCAAAAATTGGTCTAAAAGCTTATACAGTTTTTTGCGGGCGAACCGAGGATCACCGGACAGATCACGCCATAATATGGCTAAATCCGCCACCACATCAACATCATAACTGGGCAGGATATTTTTCACATGATCTCCCCGCGCCCGGCAGAGATTTTCCAAGGCCGCGCCCAATTGATCCGTACTCCACGGCAAATCCGTCAAATCAGGCCAGCCGATCCGCGTCCCCATAAGCGTCACCCCGCCGTCCGTGGCCGGGGAAAGCACCACGTCGCTATCCTCCAAGGCTTGTGCGGCGGCCCCAAAATGACAAGCGGTTAACATGGGCGCATCACTGCCCATAAAGATAATCCGGTCCTGCCCCAATTCCCGCAACGCCCGATCCACCGTCCAGAGCCGATGACCAAGATTTCCTTCCGGTTGGACAATGACCTGATGAGCCTGGTGGGAATGATCCAAAAGCCCCGCCGCCCATGCCTCATCCTCGACAGAAGCTGGTGACAGAACCACCGAACCGGGCCAAATTCGCGCATCATCCAACGCACAATCCAGAAACGCCTGAGCAAAGACAAAGGCTTGTTCTGCACCAATGGTCGCCGCCAAACGTTGTTTGCCCTGATTTAGCGCGGGCCGTTTACAGAAAACAACCAAACAGGCCCCTTTATCAGACATCTTTTTTTTCATCCTGTTTTTCAATCTCATCCATAACGAATGCCATCACATGGTCAAAGTCCGGCGGCAGATCATCCGAACTGACTTTCCCGGCAAGCTCATGAACGGTTTTAAATTGATTAAAATAACGGCGACAATTTTTGCATATCATAAGATGCCCGTAAAACCGCATCCGAACAAAAAGACTGGCCTGACCATCAATAATATCTGAAATCCGGTCGATAACTTTACTGCATTTTAAATAGATCACAGCCTGTCCCCCACCACGGCGGCACGCAATGCGGCACGGGCGCGGTGAATACGAATCCGTGGATTTCCGGGACTGATCTCCAGAGCCGCACAGATTTCTGTCGCACAAAGCCCCTCAACCTCTTTCATCAACAGAACCTCACGATGGGCATGGGGCAAGCGATTCATCTGCTCCCCGACCACTGTCAGCAGCCGTTTTTCATCGAAATTTTTGGCGGCAAAGCCATCCCAGCCGGGGCAATCATGTTTCCATTGCCCCTTGTCATCAAACGCCTTTTCAAGGCCGTCTTCGCCCACATCCACGTAACGCTTGCGGCGGCGGATTTCATCAATGGCCCGGTTGTGAACGCCCCGGTACAGCCAGCTTTTGAGGCTGCAATGGCCCTCAAAGCGATCTATAGTGCGATATATATTCACCAGACTATCCTGCAAAATTTCTTCTGCCGTCCCTCGGTCGCCCAGCATCCGCGTGGCATAATTGAGAAGGGACGGACCATAACAGGACAGCAAATCCCGCCAAGCCGAAGGATGGCCTGCTTTAAGGGCGTCAACCTGTGCGGTTTCCGCCGTTGCCTCTTGTTGCTGTCGGCTTTGACCGCCCATATAATTCCGCTTTCTGCACCTTGAAAATATGCCGGAATAATAGGAGACGCGCTGATCTTTGTCCCATAACTTTTTTGTGATGCAAGGTGATACATGACCCAGATTCCTCTATTTCCGGTCTATTTCCGGGAGAAAAGTTGCAGAAATATTTTAAAAATTTTAGCAATACGCGGCGTAAAACTTTCCTTCAAGTAGGCATTGGCCAGTCTTTTCCAGACTTCTGCCTGTGTCGGATAGGGGTGTATGGTTGCCCCCACCGCCGACATTTTAAGCCCCGAAGTGATGGCCAGACCCATTTCAGCAATGGATTCGCCGCCATGAGACGACACCATTGTCGCGCCCAGAATACGACCTGAGCCACGCGCCACATAGGCCCGCGCGAAACCATTGGTTTCGCCGTCAAGCACTGCCCGGTCAACCTCTGACATTTGTGCGGTCAGGGTGATCACCCGGTCGCCCTGTTCGGCGGCCTGTGCCGCTGTCATGCCCACATGAGCAATCTCTGGTGAGGTATAAGTCGCCCAAGGCATCACCAGATCACTGGTTTTTTTACGGCCAAAAAACAACGCGTTCTGAATGACAATCTTCGCCATCGCATCCGCGCTATGGGTGAATTGATAGGGCGAACAAATATCACCTGCGGCATAGATTTTTGAACTGGTGGTTTGCAAACGGTCATTGACCGTCACACCGCGCCGATGATGGTCAACCCCGGCAGCCTCCAGCTCAAGCCCCTCAATATTGGGAATGCGGCCCGCAGCCACCAAAATCTCATCCGCCGTTATGCTCCGTTCCACGCCCCCATCCATCAGGGTCACTTTTTTATGGCTGCCCTCTTTATCCACCGCCACCACCTTGGCGCCGAAAACCATGTCGATGCCTTCTTTTTCAAATTGTGTGCGCAGAACCGCGCTGGCCTCCGGGTCTTCGATGGGCACCAGACGATCGGCCATTTCAATGATCGTGACCTCTGCGCCAAAACGGCGAAAAGCCTGCGCCATTTCACAGCCGATCGGCCCCGCGCCGATGACAATCAAATGCCGGGGCAGTTTTTCCAGAGAGAACAGAGTCTCATTGGTCAACGGAGATGCTTCTTTCAGGCCGGGAATCGGCGGCAAAGCAGCCCGCGCCCCGGTGGCGATAACCGCCCGGTGGAAATTCAACTGTTTGCCACCGACCTCAATACAGTTGGGGGAGACAAAGTGACCATCCCCTAAAAAAACGTCAATGCCAAGCTCTGTGAAACGGGCCACACTGTCATGGGCCGCAAGATGATTACGTTTTTGACGTAAACTTTTCATCACCGCAGAAAAATCAGGTATTACGCCCCCATCATAAGCTTTATGAGCCGCTTTCAAAAGGGCCTTAGACGGGACACAGCCAAAATTCAGGCAATCGCCGCCCATCAGATGCCGTTCCACAAGAGCAACCTTTGCCCCAAGGCCCGCCGCCCCGGCCGCCGCCACCAAACCCGCTGGCCCCGCGCCAATGACAACCATATTATAACGACCCGCAGGGGTTGGATTTTGCCAGTCCGCCGGATGAAGTTTCTGCACCAACTCCCGGTTAAATTGATCCTCTGGCTGAACGATAACGGGCATCATGCGTCCCCTTTTTCATCTGATATTGTATCCTTCAAAGCACGACGGGCCAGAATGGTCACATAAGCGGTCACCGCAACTGTCACCGCAAATCCCCCCCACAGAAACAAATTCTGAGCATCCTCCGCCCCCTGTTTCGGTGCGCTGGCGAGTTCGGTAACACTGGTTACCAGCGACCCCAGATAGGTATAAAGAAACGTGGCTGGCAGCATGCCAATAAAAGAGGCCAGAACATAACTGCGCCCCGACACTCCCGTTAATCCCAAAGCATAGTTCAGAAAGGTAAAAGGAAAAACCGGGGACAGCCGCAACAACATGACGATTTTAAAGCCCTGTTGCCCCACCGCTTTATCGACTACAGAAAACCTTGGGTTGCTACCAATTTTTTTCATAACCCAAGGCCGCATCCGCCCCCGCGCCAGGCTGAAGGCCAGAAACGCCCCCATCACACTGACCGGCGACACCAAAAGCGTTCCCCAGAAAGGACCATAGATGAACCCCGCACCCAAGGTCAGCAAAGACCCCGGAATGAGCATCACCACAGCAAAGATATAAATGACGCCAAAAATCACCACGCCCCACGCCCCACTGGCCTTAACCCAGACAATAAGCGCCTGCATCCATTCATGGACCGGCCAGATGATGCTGGCCCCCACCAGAAGCGCAATAATCAGCGCAATTTTCAATATACCCTTCATGGTATCTGCCTCCTATGTCTCATCATATTTTCTCCAGATAGTGTTCCGAATGATCCCGTGAATGATCAAGAGCCAAATCCTGCATCAACGCCACGACCTGCGCCCTCTCCATCTCTCGGCTCATTTGACGGGTCAGTTTTTTTATCCGGGTCTGTAGAACCGCAAAACAATCAGTAAACGCCCGCCGGATGTCGTCCTCGGCCCCGGTTACAGCGGCGGGATCGGGCAGCCCCCAATGAATATGCTGCGGACTGCCGGAAAAACACGGGCAGATTTCCTGTGCCGCATTACCACAAACGGTAATGACGAAATCCAGATGCGGGGCCAAAGACCCACCAAATTCATCCCAGCTTTTGCTGCGCCATTCACCGCCGGACTCCAGCTTGCCGATCTGTTCCACCGCAAAAGGATTGACCTTTCCGGTGGGATGACTGCCCGCGCTATATGCCTTGAAATAAGACCCGGATTCATCATTAAACAAGGCCTCCGCCATGATGCTGCGGGCCGAATTTCCTGTGCAGAGCACCAGAATGGTGAACGCCGCGCGGGGGTGTTGCGGCTCTAACAACATGTGGACGCCCCTTCTTCCGCGTCCACCGTTTCCCCTGCTGTGCCATCAAAGGGCAGGGTGACGCCGCACCCGTCAAAAATACCGAAATGACGCGAAAAGTCCCCCATAAAGCTAAAGTGATCCTTAAACCGCGTG
>JAESPY010000187.1 GCA_016765435.1 Emcibacter sp. | reverse complement strand
CACTGTTACAGCGAATGTCATAGCCTTTGCCAGCACAATATAACGCGACGGATTTTGTCAGCAACGTCACCCCGCCTTTTGAGGCGCAATATCCGGCAATATCTTCACCGCCGACAAGCCCTCCTAAGGAAGACACATTGGCAATTACCGCCGGTTTAACGGATTTTTTCATCAATTTAATGGCTTTTTGACAGCCGAGAAACGTCCCTGTCAGATTAACGGATATCATGGCATCCCAGTCGGATAAGGGCATATCCTCAAAATCACCAGCAGATCCAATTCCGGCACTATTGACCAATATATCAAGACCGCCAAAGGTTTCTTCTGCGCATTTCATAATGTCAATCCAGCCGTCTTCGGAACTGACATCCAGCTTGAAACCAATGGAATCCGTTGACAGGCTTTTGGCCACTTTTTCGGCAGTGTCAAAATTAATATCTGCGACAATCACATGGCAGCCTTCATTAGCCAATTGTACCGAGGTTGCGCGTCCAATACCGGACGCGCCCCCTGTAATAATTGCCGTTCTTCCTTTGAAGCGGTTCATGATTTCTCCCTTAGAAATTACGGGTTACGGAAAGAGAATACTCTCTGGGCCGACCAAAATATCCTTCAAAATACCCAAAGGCTTCAACATTTATGCCGTTGTTCAGATAGGTTTTATTGGTAAGGTTCGTGCCAACGAGAGCCACGCGCCAGTCACCGTCCAGCGTGTCATAGGTTATGCCAGCATCGACCAGCCAATAGCCTTCTTGGGTCAGAGGGACAGTATTGAACGGGTCTTTAAAAGTTTTACTTTTATAGGCGGCACCACCCCGTAAAGTGACTTCGCCATTTTCGCCTACCGGAATGGCATATTGAATACTTGTGTTAAAGGTCAATTCTGGCGCATCAGCCAGTTTGTTGCTTTTCAAAAGACCGGATGTTTCGTTCAGGTCCGTATATTCATTATGCAGATAGCCAAGTCCCATATGAATTTGTAATTCAGGCGTTGGCATGGCTTTGACTTCCAGCTCAAACCCGTATAATTCGGCCTCACCCGCATTTTCAACCGGTAAAAATTAACTGGCCACCGGGGTCAGACCGCACGGTTGTGATCTGAATATTCTTATAGTGGTTATAGAAAGCGGAGAAATTGGCAATCAGACGGCCATCATGCCATTTGGATTTAGTGCCGACTTCAAGACTATTCATGGTTTCTGGCTCAAAGGGATCATTTTCTGTGCCAACTTGAGGCCGGGGCGACCAGCCACCACTTTTAAAGCCACGGGAATAAACCGCATAGAACATCAGGTCATCTGCTGCCTGATAGTCAATGCCGAATTTGGGAGAAAACTCACTCCAGCTTTTTTCCAGAGGGGGACCAAAACGCCCGTCAGCCGTCGCCGCCACGCCGTCTTGCCGCATGGTAATGATATGGCCGGATTGGGGGTTGCTGAATGTTCTGGAGAGTGTTTTCTTGTCATAGGTATAACGCAAGCCCGCTGTGACACTTAATTTTTCGGTGACATCATATGTACCGTGCAGGAAGGTGGCAATACTGTCGACTTTGATACTGCTTACCGGGGTCAGATCAAGTTCAAATCCGGCAATATCAAATGTGCCGGATATTAAATTCACACTACTATTGTCACTGGCCTTTTCATGAAAACCGTAAACGCCCGCGATCCAGTTTAACTTTCCGTCAAAGCTTATACCAGACAGCTGGATTTCTTGTGATAATTGAGACTGTTTGAAATTATTGAATGTTTCCGCGATGGGGAAGGGGGAATGATCGCCGTCCCGAGAGAAGGTTGCCTTGATTTTTCGGTAAGCTGATATGGATTTAATCGATAATGTTTCGCTCAATGTCCAGTCCAGAATCATCGACAAGCCCCAAATGTCATTATGATCCACTGCTGGAGCGGTACCATTGGATTGGGTGGCATTGCCAGTGATCCAGCGTTCATCAAAAGCGGTATCGGCGGGCAGACCCAAAATAGGGGCCCAGAGCAAGGGTATGACCAAGGGGTTATATAAAGACTCGATCAAACCAGAGCCGGGAATGACGGCCGGTTGATTGGTCACAGGATTTAAAACAGTATTACCACCACCGTCGAGAAAAATTGTTGCTCCGGCGGTTGAATCTACCATCGTCAATAATGTTCCCGGCGCGCCATTCTGCCGTTGGCGCTGGATATCCCCGGCGAGGTGAATAGACAAGTTATCATTGGCTTCAATGACAAAATCAGCCCGAAACAGGTCTTTATTTACATCGCCAAGATCAACACCGTCAGCAATTCTTGTGACATAACCGTCTTTGTTCAATGTGGCGGCCTGTAGCCGGCCTGCTATCTTCTCTGATAAGGGGAAATCAAGGGAGAATGCTCCGTCAATTTGATCATAATTACCGACGGTAACCTTTACTTTTCCGCCGAGTTCACCCGTTGGCTTTTTAGTTACGACCTTTATGGCGCCGCCGATGGTGTTTTTACCATATAGAGTTCCCTGGGGGCCGCGTAAGACTTCCACACGTTCCACATCAACCAGCGACAACATGCCGCCGACACTACGGGCCAGATAGACATCATCGATATAAAGTCCGACACCCGGATCGTTGGGAAACAGAAAATCAGACTGTCCAACCCCACGAATATAGGCCTGCGCCGCACTGCCGCCACCATCCGGACGACCATTGCTTAATTCCAGATTAGGGGTGAAGTTGTTAAGGCCCTGAAGGTTTGTGATGCCTCTTTTTTCCAGCCCTTCGCCGGAAAAAGCGGTTACGGAAACCGGAACATTTTGCAAAGTTTCCTCACGTTTGCGGGCGGTAACCACAATTTCTTCGAAACCAACAGTCGCATTTTTCCCGTCGGCTTCTGCTGCAAAAGCCGTATTATAGTTCGAACATGTCAGGCTTGCCATAAGCGCCAATGTTGAACATAAACCGCGTCTCTCCCACGTATATTTTGTCATTATTTTTAACCCTATTTTTTCTGAATTTATGTAATGCCGGATTATTTTGACCATATCCAGAGGACAAAATACCAAGCTACATTATGATTATGGAAAAAGCGATGGAGACCAATAGCGGAAAACACCTATTTTATTCCGGACAGGAAAATAGTATAGTTCCTGAGAAATATAGGGTGCAGCAGCTAGATATTGATATAAAAAATATAAATTCAATCACGGGCTGTGATATTCGGGAGAATGCAAATGAATTCCTCTACCGGTTTAACGGTGTCAGAATATTTTGATATTAATGATAAATTATCTGATGCGACCAGCTTTTATGATATTAGCCGTAAGATATTATCGCCATTGGCTCAGTTAATTGATGCTGAAAGCAGTATTTTTACTATATTAAAGAAAAACAAGCGGGGCATGACGGCGTCTAATTTTATCAGTGACAGTGTTGATAAAAAAAGCACGTTGAATTACGAGAAACATTTTCAAAATGCCGATCCTGTTTTGCCCCATGCCTTTCATTCGACGCAATTAAACTATCGGTCAGGCCGGTCAAAGAGCTTTACCTTTACGCTGGATAACATTGTTGATCCGCGAAAATTCTCCAATGGAGAATATTATAACGAATTTCTGCGACCTAATTCCATCCGGCAGATTCTGGCGATAGGAATCCCGTCAAGCATCGATAAATCATTAATTTATGTGCTTGGGTTTCATCGTCATTGCGACCACCCTTTTCGGCAAAAAGATACCTTGGCATCAGCTTATTTTGGCCCCGCCTTGTTCAATATTCTCAATGCTCTGGAATTAAAAAGTCAATTACAGGACCAAAGTCTTATTGTTTCTCATTTGCAAAATCAGATTTCAGAAACCGGTCTGGTGATTGTTAATAAAAATCATGACATCATTTTTGCCAACCAGACGGGTCAAAAGCATTTCAACATAAAACCGATAAATATCGGCCGTTATTCAAATCTGGAAAACAGCCTTAAAGCAGAACTTAAATCCCGTCTTCCTTTGATCGGAACGCCGTCTTCTCGACAGATAGAATTTGAACATGGGGCAACAAAAATCAGCGCTCGTATCATTACGTCCGATAGTAATAATCAGGAACAACGTATTATCCTCCATACCAGACGGGCTAGCCATCATACCATTTGCACATTGGAAATGGAAAAATGTGATCTGACCCATCGGGAAATTGAGATATCCAATCTGATTATTATGGGGCTGACGAATCCTGAAATATCGGACAAGCTTTGCATCAGCACCCGGACGGTCGAAAATCATTTGAGGTCTATATATACCAAGGTAAATGTTAAGAACAGAACCAGCCTTGCCTATAAACTGGCGCCGACACAGCATTAATAAATATGTAAAATAAGTATTTTACGTCATAGGGATCACGTACCGGGACTTTTATATTTCCTCTCAACATTGATAAAGGAGATATGTCATGTCAGGTCCAGTTTTAACTACAGAAAATACGCTAAAAGCCAATACCCCCCACCGTCCGGCATTTTTTGATGCAAACAAACTTCCGTGGACGAACTGGGTCATGGAAGGCACATATTTTAAATTATTAAACGTCAATGAACTGACGGGTGGTTTCACCATGATGCTCAAGGTTGACCCGGATATTACAGCCCCGGTTCATCATCATATCGGTGGGATTGAGGCCTATATAACGGAAGGTGAATTTGGTTACGGCGAAGATGATCGTGGCGGCGTTGGCAGTTATATTCTGGAAGCCGGAGGCTCCATCCACCAACCGGATTCTCCCGGCGGTGTTATCATGTTTGCTATCGCCCATGGTCCCCTGCTTGGTTATAACGAAGATGGCAGTATAGCTGTCGTGGTTGATGCTCGTCTCATGTATGAACTCGCGCAAAAAAATAATGTTGCAGATCATATCACGATGATAAATACCCTCACCAACAAATAATATGCCATAGAGGCAGAATATGGAGAAGCCCCTGTATCCGTAGGGGCTTTTTCAGTTTTTACCGGAAATAATAACAATTTTAAATTGCGGTAAATATAAGTATTTTCCGTCATTGTTGCCCATAAAAATACGCGGCACTATTCCCTTATCTATTTTTCAAGGACAGTTGTGGATGAATTGGCCTTTTTAAAATAATAACATAAGAGGATAGCAATATGGCCGATTCAGTAAGCAGTATTTTACTCAAAATTTTAAAAAAGCATGAAATCAAGAATATCTTCTGCTTACCCGCCGCCCAGTTGGGCATGGTTATGGACGGGGCATCCCGCGATCCTTATTTCAATTATATCACAACCCGCCATGAAGAGGCGGCCGGGCATATGGCCCATGCCATCGGTAAANTNACAGATTCNATGGCNGTTTGTTTTGGTACGGTNGGTCCNGGTGCNACCAATATGGTTCCNGGTGTTGCNGCCGCATGGGCCGATAATATTCCGCTNCTGGTGTTGACGCCCAANAANCCATCCCGGTCCATTGATCCGGGAAAGGACCAACTTCAGGGTGCGGATCATATTGCGTTGTATAAATCCATTACCAAATGGAGCGCCACCATAAGATACCCGGAAAGAGCCGCCGAACTTATCGAACGGGCTATTTATATTGCCCGTTCTGGTCGTCCCGGTCCGGTGCATCTTGATATTCCGGTTGATGTGGGGGGCAGTTTTGTTGAACATGATATCAATAGTATTCCTTCCATCAAAATACCCCGGCCAGTGCCAAATTCTCATGATATGGAAGCCGTCGTTGACCTGTTGTGTAATGCGTCTCGCCCGGTTTTGGTTGCTGGTGGAGGGATTGCCCGGTCCGGTGGTGTGGAGGAGTTTCGGGAATTGATTAATATCACCGGATTTCCCGCCACGGGAACCGTCAATGGCCGGGGGATCATTCCAGAGGATTGCGCCACCTTCATCGGTTGTGGCGGTATTCTGGCCGGACATGGGGCGGTAAAGGCCTTGCAGGAGGCCGATGTCATCCTGTCTGTGGGCTGTAAATTTTCCACATGGATGCCAGTTAATAAACTTCCCGCGTATCCCCCGGTAGAGGGACAAAAAATCATTCAGGTGGATATCGACAATGAGGTGCTGGGCAGAAGTGTCCCTGTTGCCGTGGGGATAACCGCTGATGCCCGTGAGTTCCTTAGTCTTCTGAATAGGGCACTTGAGGGAAAAACATTCAAAGCGGAACCCGCATGGACAGAGGATGTTCTGATCAGGCATAAAGAATACCGTAAAGAGCTTAACGATATTGCTGATCAGATTACCACACCGAACACCAATATCCTCAATGAAGCGGCAGCAGCGCGTCTGATCTCTGGTCTTATACCCGAAGATGCTATTGTGGTATTTGACGGGGGGCAAACCATGGAATGGACAAATAGTTTCATTCATCCGTCCCATCCAAAGAATTATCTGTTCACACCGGGCATGGGGCATCTGGGGGTGGGAACACCCTTTGCCAATGCGGCAAAACTTCTCAACCCGGACCGAACGGTGGTGCTTATCACGGGTGACGGTGCCATGTGTTGTACGGGACAGGAATTGGAAACAGCCGCCCGCTATGGTCTGAATATCATCACGATTGTGTTTAATGATTCCTGTTGGGGCATGTATCGTCCCTTCGGCGAGGGGTTATTTGAAAATCAGGATTTTGGCATGGATTTGACCAATGTTAAATTTGCAACCTTGGCTGAAGCCTATGGCTGTATTGGTGAGGAAGTTACACTGGAAAGTCTGCCCGATGCTTTCCGGCGGGCACAAACCGCAAAACGGCCTGTGGTTCTTGACTTGCGGGTTGATTTTACAGCACACCCCATGGATGGTTTCTGGCCGGAAGTGGTTTTCGAGAATGTGGAATTTTCGCCCGTTCTTCCTTGACGATGTTATTTAGGTGAGGGGGGGCAGAACAATCCGTGCTCCTCGTATCCTGTTAACATTCATATTTGAGGTTATGGGCTTTCATCAGAGCATTAAATTCATCAATTTTCTTCTGGTGGCAGTAATTATTGGCCAGATTGATAATGACCTTGATGTTATCTTCGTCGGAACTTTCAAAGAGACGCTTGTCCAGTTCCATAAAGTGAAGCAGGGTTCTTTCTTCTTTTTCCAGCTGGCCGGTTAGCCTGTATAGGGAATAGAGCTGTTTTATGTAATGCAGTTTTTTTATGTCTTCATCTCTTGTTGTTCCGGCAATTGAAATGCTTTCCAAAACAAGGGGAAGGGCGGCTTTATATGCCTTTTGAGAGACCAGATACTTATAGTATAATTTGCGGCTTGTCCGGGTTGTTTTATGATCTGAACCAAGATGCTTTTGAGAAAGAAGATAGGCTGTCTTTACTCGTAAGGAAACGTGGTTCAGTTTCTTAGCTTTATTGTAATATTGGTTCAGATTTTTGAGCAGATTAATATAGCGGGCATCGCTTGGCTGGTCCAATGCCGCACTGCCCTGCAACATTTTCTCACCATATTTAATGGC
>JAESPY010000186.1 GCA_016765435.1 Emcibacter sp. | reverse complement strand
CCCCGGTGATGGCTTTGATGCCCATGGCGGGGGATGTGGACCTTGTGGTGGCGGCAGAATTGATGGAAGCCGGACGGGCGGTACAGCGACAGTTTGTAACCCCGGATAAAACCACGTTGATTACCTCAACTCACCGGGTCTATTCCATATCGGAAAAAATGGCTCTTGGGATGGTATTGGGGATTCAGAGACTGTGACCCGGATGGCGGCGGCGGCGGCAAAAGAATTTATCGCCTTTGATATGGAACGCTTGGCCGGGGAAATGGGCTGTGTGATCAGTTCCATCATGTTCGGGGCGATTGCCGGATCAAAGCGACTGCCTTTTTCAAAGGAAAATTTTAAAGAGGCGATCCGCGCTGAAGGTAAAATGGTTGAGGCCAATCTGAGAGGCTTTGATGCGGGATATAAGGCCGCACAGAAACCGCCAGAGACGATAGAAGAGACGAAGCCTTTTGTCGGNNAGATCACGGGAAATGCCAATACGCCAGAGGCCAAAGCCCTGATNGAACGNNTTAANCGTCTGCCGGAAGAAAGCCGTGAATTTGCNTATGCCGGNGCGAAAAAGCTTCTGGATTATCAGGATATTGATTATGCGGCNCAATATGTGACCACATTGGAAGGCTTTGCCGCACAGGATAAGGCNCCCCATANGCTGACCCGTGAATTGGCGCGGTATCTGGCTTTGTGGATGGGCTTTGATGATGTGATCCGGGTGGCNGATATCAAAACCCGNCGNACCCGNGTGGAGAAATANCGCGAAGAGGTTCGGGCCAAACCGGANCAGATCGTTCATATGGTGGAATATATGCANCCGCGNCTGGAAGAAATCACGGGCAGCATGCCGNTGGGCNTGGCGAANTTGGTCAATAANTCACCTTTTTTAACNNGGTTTTTTGAGAAATTCACCGGACCGCGNNTGTCAGANACGACGAAGGTTTCTTCTTTCCTNACGCTTTATTTTCTGGCCTCGCTGCGGTTTATGCGGCGNAAGACNCNGCGNTATGCGTTGGAACATGCNGAAATAACCCTCTGGCTGGCCCGTATTGAGGCTGAGGAGGATTANGACCGCGCTGTTGAGGTCATCCGNTGTCAAAGNCTGATCAAGGGATATGGGGAAACTCATGCACGCGGATTGGGCAATTTCAAGACGATAATGGATGTCATTGATCNGGATTCGGTCACGGCGNACAGGGTCGCCCGNCTGAGAACAGCNGCNCTTGNNGATGAAGATGGNAAAGCCCTGAAAAAAGAAATCGCCGCTTAGGTTANGNGGCCTAAGCNAATANGGCGATGGTAATTTTATTGACGGCANAAGCGGCGAGATAGGCCAGCGCNAAAAGATAGATCGTCATAAAGCTGGTCCAGCCCCAACTGTTGGTTTCCCGCCGTACNGTGGCAAGGGTCGCAAANCACTGGGGGGCAAAAACATACCANGCGAGNAAAGAAAAGGCCGTGGGCAGGGACCAGCTGTTCTGGATAACTGCGCGCATNCCNTGTTCAATCTGATCTTCATTTCCNTGNAGNGCATAGACNGTNCCCAACGCGCCAATGGCAACCTCACGGGCGGCCATGCCGGGGATNAGGGCNATGGACATTTCCCAGTTAAAGCCCAGAGGCTCAAAGATATATTGCAAATAACGGCCNAANGTTCCGGCGTANCTGTAATAAATATCCGGTTCCGTGGCNCCCAGAGGCTTTTTCGGATATTGCGCNANNGCCCATAAGCCAATGGCNGAATANAGAATGATGGTCCCGGCCCGTTTCAGGAATATACGCGCCCTTTCCCACAGGTTCAGCAGCAGATGCCGNAANGCNGGNANTTGATATTTGGGCAGCTCCATCAGNAACGGCTGTGCGACGCCTTTGGTNAGGGTTTTTTTCAGAATCGCCGCNACAATAAGCGCNCTGACAATACCGACAAGATATAGTCCGAACAGGACCANTCCCTGTAAACCAAACAGGCCAAANAATACNGAATGGTTTGGCACAACGGCCCCAATCAACAAGGCATAGACCGGAATCCGCGCGGAGCAAGTCATCAGCGGNGCGATCATAATCGTGGTCATACGGTCCCGGTGATGTTCGATGGTCCGTGTTGCCATGATGCCCGGAATGGCACAGGCGAAACTGGACATTAACGGGATGAAGGCCCGGCCATTCAGGCCAACCATNGCCATCANNCGATCCATGATAAAGGCGGCCCGCGCCATATATCCTGTGGCNTCTAATATAAGAATGAAGGTGAACAGGATTAAAATCTGCGGCAAAAATACCAGAACACTACCGACTCCGGCAATGACCCCGTGGATCAGAAGGCTGCGNAACCAATTGTCCGGCAATATGTTNNTGAGCAGGCCTTTAAGGGCGGCAAAACCGTCCTCAATAAGATTCATGGGGGCTTCGGCCCAGAAATAGACCAGNTGNAACATGCCAAACAGGGTGAAGAAGAAAATAATAATGCCAAAAAAGGGATGCAGAAGAACCCTGTCNAACTGTCGGGTGACTTTATGTTGGGTGCCTTCTGANATAATGGCGGCTTCGGCNANTTTGCGGGCNTGTTTNTGTAATTCCCGTGTTGGNGGNGCTTTNTGAGCNTCNTGNGGGGNNNTCAGNTTGGTTATGGNCTGNGATAATTTTTCTTTNAGGTCNTCCAGACTGCTNTTNCGCACNGNAATGGTGGTCACGACNGGAATGCCCAGCTGTTGGGACAGAATTTCCGTGTCAATATTAATNCCGTCCCGCATCGCCATATCCTGCATATTNAGNGCAAGAATAACCGGCAGNCCCAAATGNTTTAATTCNAGAANAAGCCGTAAATGTACCCGNAGNTTGGTGCTGTCGGCAACNCAGAGCAGGATATCAGGCCGCGTTTCGNTGGCATGGCTNCCGGTGATGACTTCCCGGCTGACCCGTTCATCAAGGGTCCGGTCTTTCAGGCTGTATATGCCCGGCAGGTCAATGAGGNTGATGGTNTGGCCNGNGTCNGTGGTATATTTTCCGCTGCGCCGTTCCACGGTAACACCCGGATAGTTGGCGACTTTNTGACGGCTTCCGGTCAGGCTGTTGAACAGNGANCTTTTACCGCAATTNGGACTGCCGACGAGGGCAACTTTAATATCANTCATTTTNTTCNGCTACTCANAATTTGCACNGCATTGGCTTCCATCCGGCGCAGGGCNACCGTCATCTGNCCGATNCGCACCGCGATAGGGTCTCGTGAGATCGGNCCNTCGTGGAGNATCTTGACATCNAGNCCTTCTTCAAAGCCGATTTCNAGCAGGCGGTCTTCCAAATCTCTGGCGAATTCAATNTCATCGCAGCGTTCCGCATCAAACCCGAGGATTGTGGCTGTTTCGCCCTTGGCTAAATCACTTAAATATCTCATATGNTATATATGCGCTGTTAATAATAATTATCAAGAACACCTACATGATTTTTGNCGTTTTGTAAATGCTGGAGTCGTTTAATCATTACTTATTTCAATTTATTTGATTTATGTTAAGAAGATAAATTCTATATCTTCACCNATATGAGAGGAATGCACAGATGTCGTATGATTTTACCGGACAGGTCGCCATTATTACCGGGGCTGGCGGGGGATTGGGTCGTGCCCATGCGCTGGCTTTTGCATCGCGGGGAGCGATGGTGGTGGTTAATGACCTTGGCGGNGCGCGGGACGGGGCCGAAGGGTCCGGTGGCGGGGCTTCAAATGCAGCGGAAAAAGTGGTTCAGGAAATCATTGATTTGGGCGGCAAGGCCATTGCCAACGGCGGTAATGTGACGTCNGAATCGGATATGNAGGCGATGGCNGATCAGGCGATGGATGCTTTNGGACGNATTGATATNCTGGTGAATAATGCCGGGATTTTGCGGGACAAGACNTTNANAAAAATGGATNTTTCNGATTTTAAAATGGTCTTGGACGTTCATCTNATGGGATCGGTGCTGGCCACCCGNGCGGTTTTNCCNATGATGCAAAAACAGGAATATGGCCGGATTGTCATGACNACNTCTTCCAGCGGTCTNTANGGTAATTTTGGCCAAAGCAATTACGGGGCGGCGAAATTGGGTCTTGTGGGGCTGACCAACACGNTGAAACTTGANNTGTTCAAATATGGNATCCGGGTCAATGCGCTGGCCCCGGTGGCCGCAACCCGCATGACGGATGACATNATGCCGCCNCANATGNTGGATTTTCTGACNCCGGANCTTGTTTCTCCNGCTGTGNTGTATCTCTGTGGCCGGGANGCNCCCAACGGCGAGATTATCACCGCCGGTGCNGGNACATTCGCCAGAGTACAGATCATGGAAAGCGAAGGCCTGTTTTTGGGGCGCGAGGCGACGCCGGAAATGATTGCGGAAGGCTGGGACAGCCTGTCTGANATGACCACGGCCAAAATCTATAAACAAGGGTCCGATCAAAGTCAGAAATTCGTTGTGAATGCTTTTGANAATAAAGACTGAGNNTTTGCCGNATATTTTACNGCNGNCTGNCCTATAATTGCATTTNCTTTTTGATCGGTATATAAATATACAAATCAATGCGTTATGGGAGAATANCATGTCTGGGAAAAGAAANAGNAACNGTTTTGTNAACANAATTNCNGCNGGATTGGCTATTTCNCTTGCNGCGGNTTTTTTGGTCTCTTGCGGGGAACAGACGTCACCGGAAACAGTTTCTGAATANCGGGCAGANNTNAANGTNACCAGCTTTGGCATTCCNCATATNACAGCGGATAATTTNGGCAGNCTTGGCTTTGGCGAAGGTTATATGGCGGCAAAGGANCATGTTTGTAATATCGCCTATAGNATCGTAGAAGCNCNGGCGGANCGGGCCAAATATTATGGCGCNGAGNATGAAAAAGGCGGNAAAAGTAACCANCTGATGAGTGATATTGTCATTCGGGCCTTGGGCATACCGCAGAATGCNGCGCAGGATTTCGCCGCCCAAACGCAAGAAAATCAAGAATGGGTCACGGGTTTTGTCGATGGCTATAACAAATATATCCGNGANGTGGGCCGGGATAATATCACGTCATGGTGCAAGGGGGCCGAATGGGTTCAGGAAATAAGCCCGCAGGACTTATACTCCCGTTTTCAGGTATTGGCACAGACCACGCCGCAT
>JAESPY010000185.1 GCA_016765435.1 Emcibacter sp. | reverse complement strand
GATCGCGCAATAATATTGCTGGTATCATCAGCCGCCGGAAAAATATCCTTGGTATGATGCCCCATCCTGAACGGTTCATTGAAGATGCGCAAGGCGGTACAGACGGTCTTGGTTTCTTTAAAAGCATGATTAACGCCCTAAATTAGGTTTCTTGATATGACTTGGAATAATAACGTTGAAATTACCGATGCGATGGTCAAGGAACATGGCCTGAGTGACGATGAATATGCTTTGTGCCTGAAGATATTAGGCCGCACGCCGACTTTAACGGAACTGGGCATATTTTCCGTGATGTGGAGCGAGCATTGTTCTTATAAATCCTCCAAATTGCATCTGAAAACCCTGCCGACCAAGGCACCATGGGTCATTCATGGGCCGGGTGAGAATGCCGGGGTGATTGATATTGGTGATAATCAGGCAATTATATTTAAGATGGAAAGCCATAATCATCCGTCCTATATCGAACCTTATCAGGGCGCGGCAACGGGCGTTGGCGGCATCCTGCGGGATGTATTTACCATGGGCGCCCGTCCCATTGCCAATATGAATGCCTTGCGTTTTGGCTCACCCGAACATGCCAAAACCAAACATCTGTTAAGCGGTGTGGTTGATGGTATCGGCGGTTACGGCAATTGTGTCGGTGTGCCAACGGTGGGCGGCGAGACAAATTTCCACCCGTCTTATAATGGTAATATTCTGGTCAATGCCATGACGGTTGGTCTGGCGGATCAGGATAAGATTTTCCTGTCAGCGGCGGCGGGTATTGGCAATCCTGTTATCTATGTGGGGTCCAAAACCGGACGTGACGGTATTCACGGGGCGACAATGGCCTCTGCGGAATTTACCGAAGATACCGAGGAAAAACGTCCGACCGTACAGGTAGGCGATCCCTTTACCGAAAAACTGCTGATTGAGGCCTGTCTTGAGCTGATGTCCACGGATATGGTTGTTGCNATACAGGACATGGGGGCNGCGGGTCTGACCTCATCCTCTGTGGAGATGGCTTCCGGTGGTGGTGTTGGCTTTGCCTTTAATCTGGATATGGTGCCGCAACGTGAAGAGGGTATGACCCCTTATGAGATGATGTTGTCGGAAAGCCAGGAACGGATGTTGATTGTCCTGAAACCGGGTCGGGAAGCAGAAGCCAAAGCGATTTTTGACAAATGGGANCTTGATTTTGCGGTTATTGGCAAGATCACCGATACGGGCAATCTGACCCTGACTTTCAAGGGCGAAGTGGTTGCCGATATTCCCACNCAGCCNTTGGCGGATAATTCCCCGGAATATGACCGNCCGTGGGTCAAGACAGAGCCAAAAGCGGAANTAAAGGCCNAAGATGTCNCNGCACCNGATGATATGGCGCAGGCTTTGCTNANAATGATCAGCTCACCNGCTCTGTGNAGNCGNGNTTGGATNTGGNAGCAATATGACCATCAGGTGATGGCCGATACNATTCAAAANCCCGGNGGNGATGCCGCAGTGGTTCGNATNCACGGTACGGACAAGGCCGTTGCNATCACCACCGATTGCACNCCGCGCTATTGTTATGCGGACCCTGTAGAAGGCGGGAAACAGGCCGTNGCCGAAACATGGCGTAATATTACCGCCGTGGGCGCGACACCGTTGGCGATCACAGATTGTTTGAATTTTGGCAANCCNGANCGCCCGGAAATNATGGGCCAGTTTGTTGGCTGTATNGAAGGCATGAAAGANGCTTGTGAANTNNTGGACTANCCAGTGGTTTCGGGCAATGTATCNCTTTATAANGAAACCAATGGCACGGGTATTCACCCGACACCNGCCATTGGCGGCGTTGGCCTGTTTCAGGATTCNTCTAAAATGGTGACCATTGCNCCCCAAGCCGAAGGNGAAGTCTTGCTTCTGATNGGTGAAACNAAGGGGCATCTTGGCGTATCGCTTTATCTTGATATTATGGAGGGCCGGGAAGAGGGCNCGCCACCGCCCGTTGATCTTGCNNTNGANAAGAAAAACGGCGATTTTGTNCGNGCACAGATTAATGCCGGTAATATTGCGGCCTGTCATGACATTTCNGATGGCGGCNTNTATGTNGCNCTGGCTGAAATGGCAATGGCATCAAATATGGGTATGACGGTTACGATGGATAACGGTGATATTCCGCTTCATGCCTATGCTTTTGGCGAAGATCAGGGACGTTATATCNTGTCGGTTNCGGCAGATAAAGGCGATCAACTCCTTAAAGACGCACAGGCAGCGGGTATATCTGCACAAATTATTGGAAATACGGGCGGCGATNCGTTGACTTTGACCAACACAAACCCCATATCAGTCTCAGGGTTGCTTGACAGCCATCAGGGCTGGATGCCAAACTATATGAGTATTGATTAATCAGGAGCCTAAAAATGGCAATGGAAGCAACAGAAATTGAAACAATGATCCGGGAATCTATTCCCGATGCAGTCGTCACTATTCAGGACCTTCGCGGGGACGGTGATCATTACGCAGCATTGGTTGTTTCACAGGAATTTGTCGGCAAAAGCCGTGTGAAACAACATCAAATGGTTTATAAAGCGCTTAAGGGCAAAATGGGCGATGACCTCCACGCTCTTGCGCTACAGACCGCAATACCCNAATAAATATTCAGGAAAATAGCAACTCAGGAAAAATAAATGACAAATCCAGTTTTTAGCCGTATCGAAGAAGATATAAAAAAAAGTGACATCGTACTCTATATGAAGGGCAGCCCCATGTTTCCGCAATGTGGTTTTTCCGCAACGGTGATTGAGATTCTTAACCATTTTAAGGTGGATTTTGAAGCCTTTGACGTGCTTCAGGATTCGGCTCTGCGTGATGGCATCAAGGAATACAGCGAATGGCCGACCATTCCTCAGCTCTACGTTAAGGGTGAGTTTGTTGGCGGTTGTGACATCATCCGTGAAATGGCCGCTAACGGCGAATTGCTTGGTTTGTTTGATCAGAATGANATCAAGCCAAAANCCTAACGGTTAAATNAATTTGAAAAACCNCGTACGCCTTTGGGNGCGCGGGGTTTTTTNATGTNATTTTACCTTACAAATAACTTGGGCGACGGATAGTCTTTTGCGCAACAGATTACCCGTTTTTCTTAAATGAGAAACTTGATAGAGGGCTGTATCCTCTGTGACCCCGTGAGGCGCGGAATAGCCTGTATGTTGCAACAGGGATACAACGGTTTCCGGTAGGGACGAATATGATCTGCCCCGCCGTATGGAGCCAGCTATATGCACGCCGACCAGATGACCCTGTGCATTGAGCACNGGTCCCCCGCTGATCCCCCCCAGAGACAGATCATTATCGGGCTGACGNATTTTTTCAGCCCAGACCANAACNGATTCTCTGCTGTTTCGCGCGCCTTGGGTTTTTATAATCCGGCGGCCAATGAGCCGGGAGTATACATTGCCGGGTTCACCCCGCGGATAGCCGAAATGAAACCCTTCGGCATTATNGCTTAAATGATGTTCTTCGATTTGAAACGGTTTGGCCCCTTTTGAGGTCTTTAAAATGCTGACATCCGCAGTAGGATGTTGATAGATTTCGGTCACTTGGTAGCCTTTGCGGGGATTGATCAAAACGTATAGATCCGTACAACCCGCGGTCACATGCCGTGCCGTGCCCCAGACACCTTGTTCAGAAAGTGAGAAAGCGGTACCCATATATGTTTTTCCGTGGATTTTTGCTTCGGCTGTAATGGGAACCACGAGGTCATGACGGCTTTTCTGTTTCAATTGCCCGCTTCCTTCGGGGTGAAGACCTTTTAGGGGCGGCAGGGCCTTCTCTGGCATAGTAACGGGCCGTTGGGGCCGTATTGGCGCGACAGGGGATATGCCTTCCTCTGGAAGCGAAGACGCGATTGCCGTGAAGATAATGAAGATTGAAAGCCAGAGATAAAACTTGCTCATGCGCTACACGGCAATTGCGGCGGCATTGATCATCGCCACAGAAATTTTTCCGGAGAATAACAGGATCGCCGGACCAATTTCATCCCGTTCAATACGCCCCCGTAAGTCATCAATGATGAAATGTGCGGCGTAAAAGGCGATGATCTGCACGATTAAGGCCACAAGGCCCCAAATGATAATATCCCAGTGGTTGACACTGCCCGCCAGGCAAACGGCCAAGGGAATGGCGAGGCCAATAATGCCTGCCGATAAAGATATGGCCGCAGAGACATTTCCCTGTTTGACCATGGTAATTTCACGAAAAGGGGTGATTTTCTCATATATAATCACCGCGAGGACAAACATCGACAGGGTGATCAGAAAATGAAGAATGAATATGGGAAAACCTGTCAGAAAACTCTCGATCACGGCGACCATTTGATACCCTTTATAGTGGTTGTTATTGGGGAAACTCTAACAGTTTTTCCAAGGAAACCATATTAAAATTATGGCGAGAGATGCTAGAGGGGGTTATAGCCGATGGTAATGAGATGTTGAGCAAATCTCAGGTCATGTTTTAAAATCCATGATAAGAGATTATTGCGCATTTCCAAAAGGCAATCTTCCCAGTCACTCAGTGAGTTATGATCCTGTCCTAAGGTGTTGATATGCTTTAAAATTTCTTGATGATCGTTTCCTTGGTCTTTTTCAATATAGCCAAAATCATTCATGATCTTTGTTTCATCAATAAAATGTTGCTTTAACTGCCCGCAAAAATGGAGCCATGTTTTCTGGCATGTTTCGATGTCTTTGGCCGTAAAAGCATCGACCATTACATTGAGGGTTTCGACAAGGGCAACGTGGTCAGAATCTATTTTTTCATGACCAATTAAAAAGGCTGATGATAATTCAAATTTATTCACGCACCATATTCCAACAAAAAAGCCACCCAGAACTATTCTGCGTAGCTTAAAATAATTTATACCATATTGTCAATCACATGAATGATTGGCAACAGATATTAACGGGAATTCAGTGTAAAACCAGTTCCATATCAAAGCCTAACGGCAATATTCTCACTTGTCATGTGTATTCTTTGCCGTAAGTTATCTTAACTGCTCCCGCCGACGCGCAGTTCAATTTGCCTTTGCTTGATCTCATATTACACCCCGTAATTCCATGTGTTTACGATGTGTAATATAGCAAATCAGAGTTTGTCAGATCAATGCTTGTG
>JAESPY010000184.1 GCA_016765435.1 Emcibacter sp. | reverse complement strand
CAATCGCCCCGGACGCCAAAATGACCTCACCCCGTGCGGTAGCCCGATAATTCTGACCTTGACTTTGAAAGCTCAGTCCAACCGCTCTCTTGTCCTTAAATTCAATTTTATTTGCCATCGCCCCGGTCATCACACGCAAATTAGGCCGCTTTAGCACAGGTCGCAAAAAGGCCTTGGCGGTATTCACCCGAATGCCTTTGCGCTGATTAACATGAAAATACCCGCAGCCCGTATTATCACCACTATTGAAATCATCCGTATGGACAATGCCCGTTTCTGCGGCAGCCTCCCTGAAAACATCCAGAATTTCCCACTTCAGCCTTTGGCGTTCAATGCGCCATTCGCCGCCCTGTCTGTGGAATTCATTCTGGATAAAGCCGTGATCCTCAGATTTCAGAAAATAAGGCAGAACATCATCCCAGCCCCAGCCAATATTGCCCAAATCCCGCCAGTTATCATAATCCTGAGACTGCCCCCGCATATAAATCATACCGTTAATGGACGAACAACCGCCGAGGACTTTTCCTCTGGGGTAGCTTAATTTCCGGCCATTCAAACCCACCTCATGTTCCGTCTCAAAACACCAATCCGTCCGGGGGTTGTTCAGGGTATATAAATAGCCGACCGGGATATGTATCCACGGGTAATTATCCTTGCCCCCCGCTTCCAGTAAAAGAACCCTATGCGCCGGATTTTCGCTCAGGCGATTGGCTAATACGCAACCTGCCGATCCAGCCCCAACGATAATAAAATCATAAATTCCTGCCGATTTAAAATCCAATTTACTGCCCTCTTTACATATATCGTGCTGTATAGGGTAACATTGTAGGGCACGGTAAAGAATAGACAAAATGATATCATGTGATTGCTGTAAATCCCCCCCCTTTTGTTGCCTTTTTCACTCACCGGATTATGTAGGGTTTTCGTTTATTTCTCACAATATCCTTGACAAAATTGGCTACTAATGAAATTTTGCACCACAGGTTATTATTAATCTTTTCATTTAAGACAAATAATAACGGAGCCACTCTGTATTTTTGAGTATAAGAATCTCCCCTGACTGTTGGTCCCTAACTCCTGGATAAGAATTCATGCTATTTGACATGCGCAAACTGAGTTTAATTGAACGCTATAAAATTATAAACTCAACCATCACCCCCCGTCCCATTGCCTGGGTCACAACCCTGTCAAAAGACGGCATTCGCAATGCGGCCCCCTATAGTTTTTTCAATGCCGTCGGTGATGAACCGCCCATGATCATATTGGGTCTGTTAAAAGACCCTAAAACCAAAGGCATGAAAAATACCGCCACCAATATTGTCGAAACCGACGAGTTTGTCGTCAACCTTGTCTGTGAAGCCGATGCGGAAAAAATGAATATGACCAGTGCAGACGCCCCGGCGGATGTGGATGAGCTGACCTATGCAAATATCGAAACATTGCCGTCAACTGTTGTAAAGCCGGACCGCATTGCCTCCAGCCCGGTAAATTTCGAGTGTCGGCGTCTAGAGACCCTGAACATCGGACCCCGGCAAACCATCATCATCGGTGAAATATTAGTGACCCATATCAAAGACGAATTCATCCTTGATAAGAAGAAAATATATCTTGATACACCTGCCATGAAACTGATTGGCCGGGTGCATGGTAGCGGATGGTACGCGCGCACCAGCGATCTCTTTAAAATGGACAGAGTGGCTTATAAGCAAGATACATCTTCCGAGAGTTAACCTTATATAACGCCCCAGCCTTTCAAAAGTACCAGCCCCAGACTTAACGTCACCAAAGAACAAAATGTGGTCAATACAACAATATTTGCCGCAAGCGGCCCGTTGCCATTCAAAGCCCGAACGACAATGAAACTTACCGTTGCCGTCGGCGACCCCACCAGCATGAATAATATGCCAAGCTCCGCCCCCCGAAACCCCGCGTAATATGCTCCGCCAACCATCACGATGGGCACCAGAACAATTTTAAACAATGTGGCCGTCATGGGAACCGAAAGCGACCCCATAAGACCTTTTAACGATAATGATCCCCCAATACATAGCAAGGCCAAGGGCAGCGCCATTTGAGAGAAATATTCAACAGTGGTTAACACAACCGGGGGAAGATGAATTTGCCAATAAGCAAAAACCAGACCACAAAGAATAGAAATAATGATCGGGTTCCGCATGATGCTGATACAGGTCAGCCGGATGATACTTCCCTGTCCTTCAATTAAACTGCGGTTTAGGGTATAGAGGGACAAGATATTGTATAATATGGTTAATACCGCCATCAGGATAGAGGCAATGGCCAGCCCCTCGCTACCATAACTATTCGCACATAATGCCAATCCCACAACCCCAAGATTTCCCCGTAGGCTTCCCTGAACGAAAACGCCCCGGTCCCGGTCCTCTTGAACCACCATTGGCGCAATAAAACTTAAAAAGCCGAAAATGATCAGAGTCGCGATGGATGAGAATATCAACAAAGGCAGGTTTAAAAGAGTGGTCAATTCAACACGGGCTATCGTAATGAATAACAAGGCCGGTATCGCCACATTAAATACAATTTTAGATGCTCCCTGAATGAAGGAATCGCTTATCATTCCTATGTATTTCAGGATGATTCCCAAGAAAACAACCAAAAAAATAGGCCCGGTCACTGAAAGGGAAAATTCCATAGCCTGAGCAATATCTGCAAACATATACTATCCCATACCCTTCTCTGAAAAGTTTCTCACATCACCATTGTGTATCGAAGCCACATCATTTGGCGAGAAATAAATGCCAAGACGCAATAAATCAAGGAAAGATTCCCAATAGGCCTGCCCTTGGTGTATGACAGACTGTGATTAAGGTAATATCTGTTGCATCTAATTCATTTGGATAATACGCTTGACAAATCCCTTTAGCAATGAGATTTTAAGAGAATGGTACGATTAAACACAAAAACGCAAAGTGACGCTGTTACCCATATCAAACTCATCGCCCGCAGGCTTTTTGCCACTCGCGGGGTTGATGGTGTAACCGTGCGCGAAATTGCCGTTGCCGCCGGACAAAAAAACCACGGTGCGGTAGGATATCATTTTGGCTCAAAAGAAGGACTGGTCCGTGAGATCATTCTCGAAGGTGCTATTCTGATTGATAAACGCCGCAATAAAATGCTTGATGAACTGGAAGCCACAGACGGCCCGACCACCATTCGCGAGATCGTGGATATCTTGATATATCCTGCTATTAATCTCTCCGAGAATGAGGCTCATGAAGATAGCTATATAAGCTTTTTGACCATGCTGGGCATGACCCACCGGGATCTTTTCCTTGACACACTGGCGAACCGCTGGAACTCCGGTTATTTAAGATGCCTGCAACATCTGCGGAAATTAATGCCGGACATGCCAAACACGATGAAAAATCAACGTTTTGTCTTTATGGGCGGACTTTTTGGTAGCATTCTTGCCATGCGGGAACGGGCATTGGTGAACGGCGGCAGCCCGAATTCAACATGGCGTTCAGCACAAACTCTGCCGCATCTGGCCTTGGTCATGACAGCATTGCTTGAGGCCCCGGCAGAAGAAATATCACAGAATGACACCGAAAACCCGCTGCCCTTAAGTGAAAATGATTCATCGCCTTCAACGCTCGGATTTATTGAATAACACAACCCGTCAATTATCCGGCACCGGGAAACAGCATATGTTTCTGTAAAATACAACATTCTGATATAAATAGGATCAATCAGGTGAGACAATTCGCACAACCTTTTCACCGGAAAATTATGCACAGCAGTCCGGATGAGATTCGCCATATAATATCCTCTGCCAACACAAATGAGTTGTTGGACTGGGCCTCTCGCCTGCGCGATGAAGGACATGGTTCTGTGCAATCCTATTCACCAAAAGTCTTCATCCCCCTGACAAAGATGTGCCGGGACAGATGCCATTACTGTACCTTTGCCCGTCCTCCCAAAAACGGCGAGTCTGCCTATCTCACGCCCGAACAGGTTCTTGATATTGCCCGTGCGGGTCAGGAAATGGGCTGCACCGAAGCCCTGTTCACGTTGGGCGACAAGCCGGAATTACGCTATCCTTCTGTTAAGGCGGAACTGAACGCCCTTGGCCATGAAACGACGCTTTCCTACCTCGCGGAAATGTGCGAACTGGTCCTGAAAGAAACCGGGCTTCTGCCTCATGTCAATGCGGGGGTTATGACCAAAGATGACATGGCGGCCTTACGTAAGGTATCTGTATCGCAAGGTCTGATGCTGGAAAGCCTGTCCGAACGCCTGAGCCAGCCCGGTGGCCCTCATTACCGCTCCCCGGACAAAGAGCCTGCTCGACGCCTTGAGACCATCCGTTATGCAGGGGAACTGGCGGTTCCCTTCACCAGCGGCATTCTGATTGGTATTGGCGAAAACCGGGACGAACGCATTGACGCCCTGCTTGCCCTGCGTGATCTACACCAGCAGCACGGCCATATTCAGGAAATCATCATTCAGAATTTCCGGGCCAAGGCCAATACCCCCATGCGAGATCATCCAGAACCAAGCCTTAATGATCTCCGCTGGACCATCGCTGTCGCCCGCATTATTTTTGGCCCGGATATGAATATTCAGGCCCCGCCCAACTTAAGCCCGGAAACATTTCCCCTGCTGATTTCTGCCGGGATCAATGACTGGGGCGGCGTTTCGCCCGTAACACCGGATCATGTCAATCCCGAAGCCCCCTGGCCGGAAGTGGACCTTTTGAGAACCGCGACCGCCAGCCTGAATAAAAATCTGGTAAAACGGCTTCCGGTCTATCCGGCCTATTGCCGGTCCGCCAAAGACTGGCAAGACCCAAGCCTTCTGCCCTTAATCTTCGCGCATAGTGACGCGGAAGGCTTCTCACGAGACGATGACTGGGCACCGGGCAAAGCATTCGCCCCCAAGGTACATCTGCCCCTGACCCAATTAACCGTGACCCCCGAAATCAACATCATTATTGACCGCGCCCGTTCGGAAAACGCCTTGACAGAAGACGAACTAGTCACTCTGTTTCAAGCCCGTGGTGCCGATTTGGAAAGAATATGCACCGCCGCCAATGATTTACGCAAAGAAGTAAACGGCGATACCGTAAGTTATGTGGTCAACCGTAATGTCAATTACACCAATATCTGTATCTATAAATGCAGCTTCTGTGCCTTTTCAAAAGGCAATACGGATGATGCCCTGCGCGGCAAGCCCTATGATCTTAATCTTGACGAGATCATCCGGCGGATAAAAGAAGCCCAAAGTCGCGGGGCCACCGAAGTCTGTCTTCAGGGCGGCATACATCCTCATTACACTGGGGAAACCTATCTTACTCTCTGTCGTGCCATAAAGGCCGCCGTTCCTGAAATGGCCATCCACGCTTTCTCGCCGCTTGAGGTAGCTCACGGGGCCGAAACCCTGAATATCTCCGTTGAGGAATTCCTGATCATGCTGAAAGAGGCTGGCCTGAGCAGCCTCCCCGGTACAGCCGCAGAAATTCTCGATGATGAGGTCCGGGCCGAAATCTGTCCTGACAAATTGACGACTGACCAATGGCTCCATGTGGTCGAATCCGCCCATAACGCAGGCTTCCGAACCACCGCAACCATCATGTTCGGCCATCTGGAGACACCCCGCCATTGGGCGCGTCATTTATTACATATACGAAACCTTCAGGAACGCACCGGCGGCTTTACGGAATTTGTCCCCCTGCCCTTTGTTCATATGGAAGCGCCCATGTCCCTTAAAGGCCGCGCCCGCAACGGCCCAACCTTTCGCGAGGTTCGCCTGATGCATGCGGTGGCCCGTCTGGCGTTTCATCCGGTGATTGACAATATTCAAACCTCATGGGTCAAGCTGGGTGCGGAAGGGGTGCGTCACTGCCTGCAAGGCGGGGTCAATGACCTTGGCGGCACCCTGATGAATGAAAGCATATCACGGGCTGCTGGAACCGAGCACGGACAGGAATTTTCGCCGGAACAGATGGAACGGGTGATCCGCTCCCTTGATCGGATCCCGCATCAGAGAACGACCTTGTACGGCGATGCCCCGGCGGATCAGAAACTGAAATCAATGAAGCCGGACGCGCTGACAGATATTATTCTGACCACGCCCAAACGGCGCACCACCAATATTCAACCCACCCCTCATGTAACCTAAGCATGGAAAGTACAGATTATGGAAAATAAAACATACCCTACCCTCGCCGTCCTCGGCGGCACCGGAAAAGAAGGCAGCGGCCTTGCCCTGCGGTGGGCTCATGCCGGGTATCCGGTCATCCTCGGCAGTCGGTCCGCTGAAAAAGCAGCCGAGAAAGCACAGGAAATTAATCAAGCTATTGGTAAAGACACGGTACGCGGTATGGATAATATCGCCGCCGCCAAAGCAGCCGATATTTCCATCCTGACCGTGCCCTTCGCTGCCCAGCGCCCCACTGCCGAAGACGTAAAAGAGGCTTTAACGGGTAAAATTCTTGTGGATGTCACCGTGCCTCTGGTGCCGCCAAAAGTGGCACAGGTTCAACTGCCCAACGGCGGATCAGCGGTAAACGCCATACAGGAATATCTGGGCGAGGACGTCAAAGTTGTCTCCGCCTTTCAGAATATTTCCGCCCATCACCTGAAAGACCTGGATTATAAATTTGACTGCGAAGTATTGGTTTGTGGCAATGATGTTGCGGCCTGCGAACAGGTCATTGAACTGTCGGAAAGCATTGGCCTGCCTGCGTGGTATGCCGGGGTTCTGGCCAACTCCGTCGTCACCGAAGGACTGACATCCGTTCTGATCGCCATCAACAAACGTTATAAAGTCCCCAGNGCGGGTATCCGNATCACAGGGGTNANAAAGCCAGAGNAAAAATAATGGCCCCNANGTCNACCCANCTTTCCTTACAAGCNNTGGCGGATATTCCCATGATCGCCGAAGGGGATGACCTGNCCTGTATCATCATNGACAGNTTGCGGGNNAGNTTNACCCAATTGGAAGACGGNGACGTTCTTGTTCTNGCNCAGAAAATTGTCTCNAAAGCNGAAGGACGGATGGTTGACTTNAANACGGTTTCNCCTTCGCCNGAGGCNNNTGANNTGGCGNGNNNNGTGNGTAAAGACCCNCGTCTGGTCCANTTNATCCTNAATGANTCNTCCGANNTNTTACGNCANCGNGAAGGNGTNTTGATTGNNGCNCACNNNCTGGGGCTNGTTCTGGCNAATGCNGGGATTGACCATTCCAATGTGGATCAGNANGANNCNNGCGANAATGTCCTGCTNTTGCCGGAAAACCCTGANCTTTCCTGTCAAAAAATTCGNGACGGCCCTGAAAGAAAAGACGGGTATAGATGTNCCNGTTGTCATCATTGACAGCATTGGACGGGCATGGCGCACAGGCACGGTTGGTATTGCCATCGGCGTCAGCGGNCTTCCCGGTGTCATTGATTTGCGCGGNGAACCNGATTTNGCNGGNACCCCGTTGCAAACCTCTGAACTGGGNTTTGCTGATGAGGTCGCCGCCGCNGCGTCCTTACTTATGGGCCAAGGCNANGAAGGCTGCCCTGTCATNTTGATNCGCGGCCTTCCCTACGCACGGCGNGATGGCACTGCGGCNGAACTTATCCGACCAAAAGAAATGGATTTATTCCGATGAAGATTTTAGCCTTGGCCGGGGGTGTTGGCGGCGCAAAACTGGCGCAAGGATTGGCGGCTGTCCTGCCGCCGGAGGACCTGAGTATTATCGTCAACACGGGGGATGATTTNACCCATCTTGGGCTGTCTGTTTCGCCCGACATTGANACNGTNACCTATACCCTCGCCGGACTGAACAACAAAGAACTGGGCTGGGGNCTGTCCGGNGAAAGCTGGAATTTCATGGCGGCGCTGGAACGGCTTGGCGGTGAGACATGGTTTCGGTTGGGCGATCAGGATATGGCCACCCATNTTGAGCGCACCGCGCGCCTCAAAAACCAGACCCTTTCANAGNTCACGGCTGATTTCTGCCAGCGCCTTGGCATCAAACACGCCATCGTCCCCATGAGCGATGATCCGGTACAAACAATAGTTGAAACNGACATTGGCCCCCTGCCGTTTCAGGANTATTTTGTCCGCCACCAATGCAAACCCACGTTCAAATCCGTGCATTATAAAGGCATTGAGGCCGCTAGCCCTAGCCCCGATTTTGCCGATGCCTTGACCGATCCCGACCTTGAAGCGGTGATATTATGTCCCTCAAATCCCTTGTTGAGCTTGCGGCCCATTCTTGATTTGCCGGGCGTCAGCGATGCGCTGAAGAAATGCTCTGCCCCCATTGTGGCAGTATCGCCCTTTATTGGCGGGAAAGCCGT
>JAESPY010000183.1 GCA_016765435.1 Emcibacter sp. | reverse complement strand
TTTCGTCAAATGTCTCACGGGTTTTTAAATTGTTTAAAAACGTCATAATCATGGCGTCTTCTCCATATCCGCATATGAGAATACCGCAACCCCATGGGCGATGGGGGCTGACATATCCTTGCAATAGGCATCCCCCTGAACAAAGACAATATGATCCGTCACCTTCAGGCAACGGGTTTTGATAACGACTGTGGAAAAAGGCTGGGGCTTTTCAAAATAATCCACCCGTAGGTTCAGGGTGACAACGCGCCGATAAGTTTCGAACTGGTCATATACTGCCGCGCCCAGCGCCGTATCCATAAAGGCTGTAATCGCCCCNTTCGCCATAAGNCCGCTGTTNGGNACGACTTCCANNTCCGCATTAAACGGCATCTCNAGCACAAGNTCCCCCGCCTGTTGNCCCACAAGCCGCAACCCCAAACGCNGAGCNTGGGGNATANACGGCACCACATCATTAAAATCTTTACCNNCNAAAGAAATCGGTCATTCCCTTTCAAATCACAAGCTCAAATTACAGGCTCAGGCAGAAACGCCCTGATAGGCCGCCGCAATGGNTTTAATNTTTGCCACCATNGAAAAAAGNCCATTGGTCCGCATGGGAGANAGATGTTTTTCAAGACCCAGCTTGTCCAAGGTNTCCCNNGCCTCAATCTGTAATANCTCCGCCGGAGACTTGTCCGANAATATCATCAAAATCAGCGCGACCAGNCCGCGAACAATATGNGCATCGCTTTCCCCCNTGAAGATCACNCGNCCCTCNGCCANTTCATGAACNAGCCACACCCGNCTGGTNCANCCGTGAACTCTGTTTTCTTCGGTCATATANTTTTCNTCAAAGGCGGGCAGNCCACGGCCAAGGTCGATAATATATTTATANNTGTCTTCCCAATCGTCCAGAAACTCAAATGTTTCCANAACATCGTCAATTGTATCACGCATTATTCACACTCTTTACGGCCCTGTTTATGACCTGACTTTAGNCGTCACCCTCACCGGATTTCCGAATGAGAAAAGAATAGATACCATTCTCCTCNGTCATTTCCAACAGTTCATGTCGGCCTTCGTGACAAAAATGAGGAAAGTCTANCCGAGTCATGGCATCGGTTGCCGTTATCTTTAATATGGCCCCCTTTGCCATTCTTTCAAGNTGNCGGCGCACCCGTAATATGGGCACGGGNCATTTATGNCCTGTNACATCCAATGTANCNTCCTGTTTCTCNGAAAAAAGACCTTGTTTCATTTTATCCCTTTAAAGTTGAAANTTATTCAANTTNATTAACTCCCTATTAAGTCTGNCNGNCTACTGTAGTCTCAAAGTCGGTAAAATTAAAATGAGTTTTCTGAGATGAATAGTAAAGTAGTGAGTGTCCTCCAGAAACAAGACAGCCAGGNTTTGCTGAGATTACAGGAAATCCTAGANGGTCTTCCCCANGGNGTTGCCCTGTTTGACCGTGATCTTGTCTTGAGGNATTGGAATAAAAGATTAAGTNANCTATTGGACCTTGAACCGTCTTTTCTGGACAANNAANTTCATCTGAATGATATTCTGCATATCAATTGGAATAAAAACGAAAANNATGAAGGCAANATTTTTGCNGAGAAGATTCTATCCGAACTCTCAAAAGCCAANAGCTCGGATGANNTNTTTCCCTTNAGCTATGAATACCGCATNAAAGAAGAAAAAACCCTTGAGATTAAGGGAGAAGTCATGGGNAANTCTGGCCTGGTGCTGACTTTTTCTGANATTTCCTTGAGGTCAAATCCNAATTATTANCTGCAATCCACTCCCATCCCCGCCAGCGGACAAATGAGCGAAACCGATNAAATGCGTATCATCGANGCCCAGTCCGACCGGGAAATGATGGAACAGGAAGCCGCCNATGCGGTGCAGATGGCCGAAGATCTGGCNCTGACCCGTGAGATTGCCGAAAATGCCAAAAAGCATGTTGAAGCCATTNTGAATGCTATTTCCGATGTNCTGATTACCGTGGACACCAAAGGNAATATCCTGACGTGCAATCATGCNNCACAAAATATGTTNGGNTATGGCACCNNTGAANTTATCNNCAATAATATGCTGTTNNTGCTCAATACCCCCAACGTGATGGCNGANACAGANATCGAAAAATTCATCACCAACCTCAAAGATGATGAACAATCCAGAAAACAAAGCGGCGTCGGCCACCGNAANAACGGNACCACATTCCCNATAGAANTNAGCATCCGGGAAGTGATNATCAGCGGCAAAAAACAATTTACCATTGTTATCTCGGACGTCACNGAACGCCATGAGGCNGAAATGCTCATCCGGGNAATGGCCCTCCATGACAGNCTGACNGGANTGGCCAANCGCAATCTGCTCCAGCAACGTNTGGATGAAGCCATGCGTATGGCCCGACGGATGGAAAGAAAAATATCTGTCATGTTCCTTGATCTNGACGGATTTAAACCNGTCAATGACATGTTCGGCCATGCNGCNGGNGACAAATTATTACGGGTTGTGGCAAACCGTCTGGAAAGTTGCGCCCGNGAAATCGACACCGTTGCCCGCATCGGNGGCGATGAATTCGCCATCATATCCACNAATATTGATAATGAACAAGATGCCGCCNACGCCGCACAACGCGTTCTGGACTGCGTNAAAAAACCGATNATCATNGATGGCAACAGCCATCAGGTCGGCACCAGTATTGGCATCAGCTTCTTCCCCCTTGATTCCGACNAACCGGAAGAATTGTTCAGAATGGCCGATGTGGCCCTGTATCAGGCGAAGAATGACGGCAAAAGCATCTTTCGGCTCTTTAACCCGGAAATGGACGCCAAAGCCAAAACAGAAAAACAAATTGAAATTGATCTGGAAAAAGCCATCCAGAATGATGAATTGATATTGCATTACCAACCCCTGNTGAACACCCTTGATGACAGNATCATGGGGGCCGAGGCANTGGTCCGTTGGCTCCATCCCGAAAAAGGCATGATCCCGCCATTTTCCTTNATTCCCATNGCGGAAAATTCNGANCTTATGCTNACTCTGGGACAGAAAATTCTGGAAATGGCCTGTTTTCANGCCAAAAAATGGCAGGATATGAATCTGCCNCCNTTTCGGGTTTGTGTGAATATATCCGCNCGACANTTNCANTCAGANGGCTTTGTCGATAANGTGAAACNNGCGCTGGAAATATCCGGNCTTGACCCCAGAGGGCTTGAGTTNGAGATTACCGAAGGCATGGTGATCGGCGATACGGACGCGGTNGCGGCCAAGCTGGAAATTTTTGCNGGACTNGGNATTTCGNTGGCCATNGANGNCTTTGGCNCNGGNTATTCCTCACTGGCCTATCTGAAACGTTTCCCGGTGCATCAGTTGAAAATCGACCAATCTTTCATNCGTGACATCACCGAAGACCATGACGATGCCGCAATAACCGATGCGATTATCCGGCTTGGCCACAGTCTGGGCCTGACCGTGGTTGCCGAGGGCGTTGAAACCGTAGAACAGGCTCAAATCTTGCGGCAAAAGGGCTGTGATGTCCTACAGGGATATTTCTTCAGCAGACCAATTNCCGCCGATGACTTCGAGAAATGGGTCATCGCCCATACGGAAAAACTGGATTTCTAACAGCTCTAACAGCTTCATAATTTTTAGAACGCGGAACCAAAGCGGATCAGAACCCCTGTGTTATCAGGGTTGGTGCGATTATGGCCCGGATTGATCTGATGCAGGAAATTCACATCCACCTGNGCCCCGAAAATATCCGCGATATGATAGGCCAGTTCAAAATCAATTTCCCGGCCATGGGGACTCAGGGACACCTGATTGCTGATGAATGACAGGCTATCCGCCCGTAAATCCTTGGTAAAGTCCCGGCCAGATACATAAGACACATCGGCATATCCGCCCATCACCCGCAGAGGCTGACTTATGGCAAAGCTCAAACGGTCGCCCCGCTGGAACAGAGACTGTCCGGTCACGCCAAAGGCAAGACTGCCCGATGTCAGGCTGCTGATCTGCTCTACAAGACTTAAATTCGCCGCCGTAACACGGGTGCGCCCATAAGACGCCTTGGCAAAGACATTAAGTCCCTCTGCCATATCCCAGTTAACACGCAGCCCGCCAAATGTTGTCGTCGCCGCTTTACCCAATGAGATAGCTCCCGTGGACAGGCTGCCCAGCACGCTGCCTTTTTCCGTCAGCACGCCAAGGTCAAAACCCACGTTAAAGGACTTAGACAAATCATGGTCCAATCTGGCCATCATCATATAACTATCCGCCGTTAGGCCATATTGCTGCCACGTCCGCTGGCCGTGGGCCATCACCAGATCAAGTCCGGTTTGGTCATTCACCTTTTGACCGAACAGGATGTTTTGGCTATTTTGCCGTCCCATAAGAGCGATAAAATCCTCTTTACCAATGGTCAGAAACGCATCCTGATCATAATCCTCCATGGCTTCTTTCAGGGACAGGCCCTGCCCGATGGTCATTTTTTGACCCGCACCGAGGGACAGGTCCAGCTTCATACGTAAATTATCCACCCGGTTCCGGGTCGTATTTTGATGGGAGAAATGCTGTTCATTGACCTGTTGAAAACGGTCATCCTCACTCCAGGAGAATTTAACCCGAGCAGAAGATGAAAATTGCAGAGCCGATGTCCGGCTGCCCCTTCGGGACCCGACCAGAGACTCAAAGCCAAGGGCCGCATTCTGATCATAAACTTTCTGACCCAGATCAACCCGGAAAGACCGATAATAACTGTCCAGCAGCATACTGTCCCCCACAGCCAAAGACAGGCCGGAAAAACCGCCAAAGGCCTCGCCGCCCAAAATCGCGCTGCTGTCCATATCGACAACCGCCATTGTCCCGGCCGCCGTTTTTACCGCGATAGAACTTGTTCCCTGCGGCTGAAAGGCTTCTGCCAGATTGACAAGACCCCGGCCATAAATCACATCGGCCCCAATGGCTCCCAGATCGGTCGCCGTATCAAACAACAAATCCGCCACCTGCTTCCCTGTCAGGTTGGGAAAGGCCTCCATCAATAGGGCCGCAGCCCCGGCAATATGAGGGGTGGCAAAAGATGTCCCGCTCCAGAAAAAGAACTCACCAGCCGTTCCCGGTGACAAAACACGTTCCCCAGCGGCAACCAGAAATACATTCTTTGCCACAGACCCCGCCTTATGGCTGAAATCTGCAATAGTCGAAGACTGGCCCACCGCACCGACCACAATGATCTGGCCATTGGCCCAGTCGGCCCAAGCCACAGACGCGGAATTTTCAGGCCGGGCTACCGTGACATCCGTATCATC
>JAESPY010000182.1 GCA_016765435.1 Emcibacter sp. | reverse complement strand
GGCCCACTGGAAGAAGAGATCACCGCCCCGAAAGACCCAGAACACCCCAAACCCCAAAAGAAATCCCTCAAGAAATCTGCCACAAGTGAAACCGTCGTCAGCCAATCAATCCGGGTCGAACTGGATAAGGTGGACCGACTGGTCAATATGGTCGGCGAACTGGTCATCACCCAAGCCATGCTGCGCGAGCAGGGTGGCGAGCTTCTGGTGGAGCAATATCCCGATCTGGTGCAGGGCATAGAGGAACTTTCCCGCCATATTCGGGATTTACAGGAAAGCGTCATGGCGATCCGGGCGCAACCGGTGAAGTCTGTTTTCTCCCGTATGCCACGACTGGTGCGGGAATTAACCAGCTCACTGGGCAAGAAAGCCCGCTTGGTCATGTCCGGCGAAGAAACCGAGGTCGATAAAACCGTGACCGAAAGAATCGGCGATCCCCTGATGCATATGATCCGCAACAGTCTGGATCACGGGCTGGAATCCCCCGAAGACCGGATAAAAGCCGGTAAGGACGTCGAAGGCACCGTTCATCTTTCCGCCTTTCACCGGGGCGGGCGCATCGTCATCGAAATCGAAGATGACGGCGCGGGCATCAACCGGGACATTGTACGGNAAAAAGCCCTTGAAAAAGGCCTGATTACNGCNGATGCCACGTTAAGNGACGAGGAAATTGACAATCTGATTTTTCTGCCCGGTTTTTCAACCGCAGAGAATGTCACCAATGTCTCCGGCCGTGGTGTCGGTATGGATGTTGTCCGCAAAAATATTCAAAGTCTGGGCGGCCGCATAACCATCCGCTCTATCACCGGACAGGGCAGCAAATTCACCATGTCCCTGCCGCTGACACTGGCGGTCATGGATGGCATGGTGGTCGATATCGGCAGCGAAAAATACGTTCTGCCGCTGGTCAATATCATTCAGACCCTGCGCCCCACGGNCGATNACGTCAACAGCCTGCCCGATGGCCGCAAAGTGATGNTGTTCCGGGATGAATATATTTTTCTGGTGCCGCTTTATGAAATTTTCGACATTCCGGACGCGGTACAGGACCCTTGCGTCGGTCTTGTTGTCGTCGTCGAAGGCGAAGGCGGTATTCTGATGGGTTTCATCGTCGATGATCTGGTGAACCAACAACAGGTGGTCATCAAAAGCCTTGAATCAAATTATGAACTGGTCGAAGGCGTTTCCGGGGCAACCATATTGGGCAATGGCCGGGTTTCCCTGATTGTGGACATTGCCACCGTACAGGAAATGTCAGCGGCCCAGACCACAGCATTATCCCCAACCCCGCCCCTAAATTTATCTCAGCCCCAAATCAGCATGGAGGTCCACTAATGACACCGCAAAATGAAAATAACACCAAGCCCGACGGACCCACAACAGAAGACGGCGATACCAAACAATATATTTCTTTCAATGTGGGCACCGATCTCTATGCCATTGAAATCACAATGGTACGGGAAATAAAAGGCTGGATTCCCACCACCAGCCTACCCAATTCGCCTGACTATATGCGCGGCGTCATTAACCTNCGCGGCGTCATTGTTCCGGTATTTGATTTGCGCACCCGCTTTCGCCGGGGCCATACGGAACCGGGCAAAAACCATGTGGTCATCATCGTCACGCTGAAAAGCCGGACCATCGGTATTCTGGTGGATGCGGTGTCAGATATTCTGACCATCGCCAAGCAAGATATCCTCGCTGTCCCAGATCAGGACACCAANCNGGAAAATGCCTTCATGGCAGGATTGGTCGCGGTGGAGGAAAAAATGGTNGCCCTTATCAAACCNGAATTNCTGTTCGATATGACCCTNGTACCAGAANCAGAACAAGAGGCNGCAGTCGCCTGATNATACCGTTACGAAACCGTAATTAAAANATATATAGCCNAACCAGGAGCAANTAAAATGACGACCCCTTCAACAATATCTCCCCTGAATACCGTGAAAAGCCGCACCTTTGGCCTCATCGTTTCTGTTCTTTTGATTGCCGCGATNGCAATTTTCATCACCATNAGNNTTCANACCCAGACCCTGCTCATTCCTTTAAGTGGGGCCGCCTTAACCGGACTTGCTGCCCTTGTTTTATGGTTTGCCCGCAACAGAACAACCACGCAAATGNATATCCTCCAACAGGCCCTGTCCNAACTGGCAGAAGGATATGAAATANNNGNTTTNCCGGAANAAATCGGNGACGATAATATGGACCAGATGCTACGGTCCGTCANCGACATCAACNCGGCNGCAGCAGAAAANAANCGTTTCCGNGCGGATACCGCCGGGCAAATTGANGCCATCAGCAAAGCACAGGCGGTTATTGAATTTAATATGGACGGNACAATCATTACGGCCAANGACCTGTTNCTCAATGCCCTCGGCTATAGCCTGANNGANGTTCANGGCCAACATCACAGCATGTTTGTTGATCCNGAATTTAAAAACAGCCTCGACTACAGGGAATTCTGGAGCAAGCTTAACCGCGGCGAATATGAAGCCAAGGAATATAAACGCCTGGCAAAGGGCGGNCGCGAAGTCTGGATACAGGCNTCTTATAATCCGATNTTTGACCTNANNGGNAAACCGTTCAAAGTGGTNAAATATGCCACCGACATTACNGAACAAAAAGCCCAAAGCACCATCAATCAAAATATCAAAAACGCAACCGATGGCGTNAAAACCAATATTATCATGGCCGATACAGATTTTAATATCGTTTACATGAATCAAACCATGCAGAATATGCTGAGAGACAAAGGCGCGGCCCTTAAAACGGANCTTCCCNATCTTGATACCAATAAGCTTGTCGGTTGTAAAATTGATGTCCTGTACAAAGACCCTGCGGCCCAGCGTAGAATTCTNAGTGATNTGCACACCACNCTTCAGACGTCTNTCGAACTGGGAGACGTTAAATTTNACCTCGTCACAAGCCCGGTCAGGGATGAAAACGGCACCCGTGTCGGCACCGTGGTTGAATGGGAAGATGTCACCGAAAAACTCGCCAAGCAACAGGCCGATACCCTGATGGCCAACAATAATCAGCGCATCAAAATTGCTCTTGATAATGCCACAACCAATGTCATGGTGGCGGATAAAGACCTGAATATTGTCTATATGAATGACATCCTGAAAAAAATGATGCGGGACGCCGAACCGGAATTACGCAAAGCGCTGCCCAATTTTAATGCCAGCGAATTGATCGGCACCAATATCGATGTTTTCCATAAAAACCCTGCCCATCAGCGCGGCATGCTGCAAAAAATAACCAGCACAATTGAAAGCAATATCACGGTCGGGGTTTTTAATTTCAGCCTGATTGTTAATCCGGTGACCAATGATCAGGGGGAAAGTCTGGGTATGGTTGTCGAATGGAAAGACATCACTCAGGAACTGGCCATCAAAGCCGAAATCAACGATGTGGTCAATGCCGCCGCCGCCGGAGATTTCACCAAGCGGGTGACCACCGATGGCAAGGAAGGCTTTATGCTCAGCCTGGCCAATAACATAAACGCCATTGGGTCCAATACGCAGGCCGCGACCGATGATCTGGCCCGGGTTTTGGGCGAACTTGCCAAAGGCAATCTGACAGAGAAAATCGAGGCCGATTATGAAGGCACTTTCGAGCTTTTGAAAAACAGCTCAAACGAAACCGCCGCCCAATTGACCAATATTGTCACACAGGTCAACCAATCCGCCGCAGAAGTCGCCTCTGCCTCTGCGGAACTATCCACTGGCAGTAATGATCTGAGCCGCCGGACAGAATCACAAGCCTCCGCACTGGAACAAACCGCAGCCTCCATGGAAGAATTGGCCGTCACTGTGAAACAGAATGCGGATAATGTAGGCGAAGCCAATAAACTTGCCGATAAATCCCGTGAAATGGCCGTCGAGGGCCGGGACATTGCCACCCAAGCGGTCGAAGCCATGGGCGTGATCGAAAAATCCTCCCAACAAGTGTCCGACATCATCGGCGTCATTGATGATCTGGCTTTCCAAACCAATCTTCTGGCCCTGAATGCGGCTGTGGAAGCGGCACGGGCCGGGGAAGCCGGCAAAGGTTTTGCCGTCGTCGCCGAAGAAGTTCGTACCCTTGCTCAACGGTCGGCGCAGGCCTCTAACGAGATCAAATCCCTGATCACAAGTTCCAATACCCAAGTGAAAAGCGGCGTGGAGCTGGTCAATAACGCCGGTACCTCTCTTAGCGAAATCATGGAGTCCATATCACAGGTGGCGGAAATCGTTTCCGATATTGCCACCGCCAGTTCCGAACAGGCACAGGGCATCGATGAAGTGAATGTGGCCATTGCCGAAATGGATGACATGACCCAGCAGAATTCCGCCCTTGTGGAGGAAAGCACCGCCGCCGCCCGCGTTCTGGAACGTCAGGCCGCCGAAATGCAACGGCTCATGTCATTCTTCAAAGTCGCCGATATGTCCGAAAGCATGGTCGCGTCCCCGGTGCATCTGCAACAGCAGCAAGCGCAACAGGCCTTGAATCATAACCCAGCCCCTGTCTTGCCCGTCCAGACGCCAAATTTAAAGAAGAAAACCGCGTCCGGCGGCGGGGCAGGCCCCAATTCTGACTGGGCGGAATTTTAGGAGCCTTTGCCATGTCCACAAGTATGACAACAAGGGCCCTCAAACGCCCCCCCCCGACAAAGCCCCGTGAATTCGAGTGGCGGGATCAGGATTATAAATTTCTGGCCGCCCTGCTTCATGAGAAAACCGGGATTGTCCTAAATGAAAACAAGAAAGAAATGATGTATGGCCGTCTGGTCCGGCGTCTGCGCAAATTAAACATTAAAAGCTTCGGCGATTATTGTAATTATTTGCAAGGGCCGGAGGGGGAAAAGGAGCTGTCCTTTACCCTCAATTCCATCACCACCAACACGACCAATTTCTTTCGGGAAATGCATCATTTTGATTACCTGCGCGACATCATACTGCCGCCCGTCCGGCAACAGCTTGACCGCAATGCCCGCCATCATTTCAGGGTCTGGTCAGCGGGCTGCTCCTCGGGGCAGGAACCCTACAGCATCGCCATGGTCATGGATCATATTCTGGGGTCCCGGTCGCAAAACTGCAAAATTCTGGCAACCGATCTGGACAGTAATATGCTCAGCCACGCCAAATCCGGGCACTATGCCCCGGAGGTTTGTCGCAAAACAATCCCCCGGCCCTATCTCTCATCCTATACCCACAATATCCGGGACAAGACAGATGATCTGGTTGCAATGAAGGACGGGATTAGAAAACACATCGCCTTTAAACAATTGAATCTCTTGCACGACTGGCCGATGACGGGAAAATTTGACGTCATTTTCTGCCGCAACGTGATGATATATTTTGATCAGGAAACACAGGATAAACTGGTTCGGCGTTATGCCGACTGCCTGAAACCGGACGGGATTTTATTCATTGGCCATTCGGAAAGTCTACTCAGCGCATCGGATATTTACAAATGCGAGGGCAAAACCACATACAGGCTTTTATCATGACAGCCGTATCCAATCTGAAAACCAAGGCCCGACGCAAAGAATATGCCAATTCTGCCGAACGGCGGCAGCGGAATAATCTGGCCGATATTCCCGCTGGCACCAGCTATTATGATGTTAAATTCGGCACGATGGTTCACAAAATAAACGAGGGCGGCTTCTGTGTTCTCAGCCGAACCGACCATCTTATCATGACGACGCTCGGCTCCTGTATTTCGGTTTGTATGTTTGATCCGGTCCTTAAAGTTGGTGGCATGAACCATTTTCTGCTGCCGCAGGAGCACGGCAATGACCCTGTGAACAGCTTCAACCTGCGGTACGGTAATAACGCCATGGAAACCCTGCTCAATGAAATTCTGAAGCGGGGTGGACAGAAATCCCGGCTGGTGCTGAAGGCCTTTGGCGCAGGCAATGTCCTGAACATCAGTGCCAATATCGGTGCAAAAAATCAGGCGTTCCTGACACAGTATATTGCCGATGAGGGCATGACGCTGGACATCTGTGATTTGGGTGGAAAGCTTCCACGCGGCGTTATCTTTTACCCCGCCACCGGCAAAGCCTTTGTCAAACTTCTGCACCGGAGCAGTGATGGCAAGATTGGCCGACAAGAAGAGAAATTCCGCCAGAAGATTGAAAAGCAGCATGTTTCCGGCGCTATCGAATTATTTTAGGAAGAAACGATCATGATACAAAAAACAAGATTATTAATCATTGATGATTCCCGTCTGATCCGCACCATGATCCGGTCCATTGTCTCAAACGATCCCTCCATAGAGGTAGTGGGCGAGGCCGCAGACCCCTTTGAAGCGCGGGAAAAAATCAAGAATTTAAACCCGGATGTCGTGACGCTTGATGTGGAAATGCCTAAAATGGACGGTCTGTCTTTTCTGGAAAAAATAATGTCTCTGCGGCCCATGCCGGTGGTTATGGTCTCCACCCTGACCCAAAAAGGCGCCGATGTAACCATTCGGGCTTTGGAGCTGGGCGCCGTTGATTATGTGGCAAAACCGCTCAATCAGGATTTGACGGTCGTTGGGCCGGAACTGATCTCTAAAATTAAAATTGCCCGCTGTGCCAAAGTACGCCAAAGCGGACGACAGAAATTTACCGATCAATCCCATCAGCCCCTGCCCGCACCGGACCGTTATTCAAAAAAAATCATTGCCATTGGTTCATCAACGGGTGGCGTGGAATCGCTCTATGAAATTATTTTACGCTTGCCCACCAATTGCCCGCCCGTAGTAATTGCCCAGCATATCTCAAAAGGATTTTCCGAGCGATTTGCCATCCGGGTGGACAAAACTGCCGCAGTCACTGTGAAAGAAGCCTGTTCCGGTGAGAAACTACAAAGCGGCACCGTTTATATTGGTCAGGGCGGCAAGCATCTTACCATTAGAAAATCAGGATATGATTACATTTGCCAAGTCACAGAGGACACGGAAGGGGAAAGTTACCGGCCATCTGTTGACCGTCTTTTCTGTTCCGTGGCCGATGTGGTCGCGGCCAATGCCGTCGGTGTCATTCTGACCGGCATGGGCAAGGACGGCGCACGTGGACTTTTGACCATGCGCCGGGCCGGAGCGGCAACGCTGGGCCAAGACGAAGCAAGCGCCATCGTTTACGGCATGCCAAAAGCCGCCATGATGGCGGGCGCTGTGGAAAAACAAGTCTCCCTGTCCAATATGGCAGAAGAAATCATCACGGCCTGTACCGCCACAACATCACTCAGAAAAGCAGGGGCCGCATGACCATATCTGCACGATCAAGCGAACCGCATTCTGTTCTTGAGCATTCTGGCATTGATATGGATGCCCAGGCGTTGACGGATATCCGGCAAGTGACCCTGTCCAATATTTCTCAAGAAATTCTACAGATTTCCGACCTTGTGGAAAACAGCATGGTTGGCCTATCGGACGATTTCATGAATTTGGTACAGCATTCCCGGCAGCAGAGCGACCATATGGCAACCGCCTGTGATCTGTTGCAAAACGGACAAGCAGCAGAGAAAAAAGCAACCCTGACGGCGGTCCATGACATCCTGCGGGAGAGTAAGGAAAACGCCCTCACCTTTCATCAGAATGTCAATAATATGGTTTATGCCATGCAGTTTCAGGATCGCACGCGCCAGCTTATGCAGGCCATATCAGTTGCCCTGAACATATTAATCGATTTATCTGACACCATAGAAAGTGAAAGAAATACATCTGATTTAAAGGAAAAAATAACCTTTTCAGAAGATAATAAGAATATTCTAAACAATATGATCAAAGCCATGTCTCATAAGGAACTGGATCAAAATTACATACTGAGGATGTTCATATCCTCCCCTCCGGGGAAAGCAGCAACCGCCCCGGAACAATCATCTGATTTTACAGATATTGAATTTTTCTAACACTAAGGATATTTTATGAAATACCAAATTGACGTACAAGACGATAAATGTGAGGCAAAATTAAGTGAAAAAATTACATTTTCAGACCTGAATGGCTTCCGGGAAATTATCAAACAGATGCTGGACAGCCATGCGGAAAATAATATTGTCGATTTTTCAGATGTTGACTTCATCGATTCTGCGGGCCTTGGCATGTTGTTGCTCACCCGTAATGAAATTGCAAAAACAGATTCCCGCTTAACGCTGAAAGCCCCACAAGGTCAAGTTCAGCGTATGTTCAACGTGGCCCGTTTCGATCAGACGTTTCATATTGAGGAAGGCCCGCGCAAATAAATTTCTGATCCTATAATTCAAATTTTGTCGACAAAACAATGGAAGATGTTGTTTTTTTAATCCCTTCCATCCGACCTATTCTATCAAGCGTATTGTCGATTTCTTCCGTGGTTTCTGCTTTCACCAGAACAATCATGTCATAAATACCACTCACCGCGTATACCGCTTTGATCAGGGAAATTTTCTTCAGATCCTGTAATATCTGATCGGAAAATTTCGGATTAAGAACCATCAATACATGCGCCGTAATTTGACGTCTGTTGTAATTCTCGTTCAGGCGTATGGTGTAACCCGCGATGATATTCCGGTCTTCCAGACGTGACACCCGGTCCTGAACCGTGGACCGGGACAAACCCATCATCCGCGCCAGTGCCGTCGTGCTTTCCCGGCCGTTGTTGATCAGCAGGTTGATTAATTTTCGATCCGTCTCATCCATGGCTTAAAAATGCCGGAAAAACCGGAAAAACACAAGATAAAAACACGGCTATCTTTGGCTATTGTTTGCGGTGAAAAAAAACGATATGGTAAACTTAAAAATTGTACCATGGGAGAGAGTAAGATTAAAATTACCTGTATAGAAGATATTCAAATTCTGGAACAAACACCCCTGGACAGCCGTATGGACGGGCTTCAGTCGACTTATGATGTGATCCAAAGAACTGCGAAAAAATTCCCGGAAAAACTTGCCTTTCATTTTTTAACACAAGCCGATGCCACCACCCCATCCCATGATATTTCCTATGCCGAATTTGGCGCAAAGGTCACACAGACGGCAAATCTCTTTCATGATCTGGGCATTGGCCCCAAGGACGTTGTTTCCTATCTTCTGCCCAATCTGCCGGAAACACATTATGTCCTGTGGGGCGCAGAAGCCGCCGGGGTCGTCAACCCAATCAATCCTCTGTTGGATGTGGATCATATTGTAACAATCATGACGGCCGCCGGATCAAAAGTTCTGGTAACACTGGGGCCGGACCCTCAATCCGATATCTGGCAGAAAGCCATGGAAATCAGGCACCGTGTGCCAACGCTGACCCATATTGTTCAAATAATGGGACCCGACCAGACCACCGATGATGTGATATTATATCATGATGTTATTGACCGTTATAACAGCGAAACTCTGGATTCAGGCCGCATCATAAAGCGGGATGACCTATGCTCCCTGTTTCATACCGGCGGCACAACAGGCACCCCGAAACTGGCAAAACATACCCATTTTAATGAGATTTCAAATGCCACGATGGCCAAACTTAATACCAATGTTTCCGATAAGGATGTTGGCTTATGCGGCCTGCCCCTGTTCCATATAAATGCGGTCATGGTCACCGGACTCGCTTGTTTTCTTTCTGGCGCCACCGTGGTTCTGGCCACCGCCGGTGGTTACCGAACAGAAGGCCTGATCGCCAATTTCTGGAAAATTATTGAAAAATACCGGGTGACTTTTTTCAGCGGCGTACCGACAATTTATGCGGGCTTGCTTCAAGTGCCTCTGGATGGTGCCGATGTTTCTTCCCTGCGCATCGCTATTTGCGGCGCGGCGCCCATTGCCCAGGAAGTGATCCGTAAATTTGAAGCAGCCACCGGACTTGCCTTGATCGAAGGCTATGGCCTGACCGAGGGCACTTGCATCAGCAGTTGCAACCCTTTACATGGCGAACGCCGGGTCGGCTCGATCGGCTTGCGCGCCCCTTATCAGGAGATGAAAACCGTCATTCTGGACGAAACAGGACATTATGTCCGTGATTGTCACACAGACGAAATCGGCACGGTTGCCCTTAAAGGACCAAATGTCTTCAGTGGCTATCTTCAGGCAGAAAACAACGCCGGAATATGGGTGGCGGATGGCTGGCTTAATACCGGGGACGTGGGACGACAGGACGAACAGGGCTATTTCTGGCTCACGGGCCGAACCAAGGAACTGATCATCCGGGGTGGTCATAATATTGATCCCGCCGTGATAGAAAACGCCCTGTCCAAACATGATGACGTGGCCCATGTGGCCGCCGTCGGCAAGCCGGACAGTTATGATGAACTGAAATCCCGCTTGCAAATCCTGTCGCGCTATTGGACTGAAGTCATATTATTACCGGGCAATGAAGAGCCTTCTTTGCCTC
>JAESPY010000181.1 GCA_016765435.1 Emcibacter sp. | reverse complement strand
CTTTTAAATAAGCGGTTTGGTAAGCAATCCAAGCATAACAGGTAGAGTGAGATTTATTAAAAGCATAGGATGCAAAAGCTTCCCAATCCTTCCAGACCTTCTCTAGTATTTTTTTATCATGTCCTTTATCTGAAGCCTGTTCAATAAATTTAGGTTTCATTTTGTCCAGCACAGCAATTTGCTTTTTAGGGGGCTGTCGGTGGCAATGGTCGGGATATCCCGTTCGTGACAGGCGACAATCAAGGCCCGACACAAGGGATGGGTTGATGTTTTGGCTAGGCTTGCGGCCCTTTCTAAGTCTGCGGGGTCGATGTCATTGGCATTGGCGATTTCCGGCTGGCCCAGTGTCAAGGTTCCGGTCTTATCAAAAACAATGGTGTCAATTTCTGCCAGTCGTTCCAACCCGTCCGGGGCCTTGACCAATATGCCATTTTTAAACAGGCGGCTGGAGGCGACGATCTGCACCACCGGAACCGCAAGACCCAAAGCGCAGGGGCAGGTGATGATCAGAACCGCAATAGCGGTAATCAATGATTGTTGCCAGCCAACGCTGCTGAACACCATCCATCCCACAAAGGTGAGAAGTGCCAGAAGATGAACCGCGGGGGCGTAAATCTGTGCGGCTTTATCGGCCAGTCGGACATATTTTGCCCGGCCTTGTTCTGCGGTTTCCATCAGACCGATGATCTCATCAAGCAGGGTTTGACCACTCAGCGCCGTGACCTGAATATCCAGCGCGCCACTGATATTCATGGTGCCAGCGAAAACCTTGTCATCCACATTGGTCTTGACGGGCAGGGTTTCTCCCGTGACCAGACTGGTATCCACATCGGAGGTGCCGCGCAGGATCACACCGTCCACGGCAATGCGTTCCCCCGGCGCGACCCGAACGATCATATCTGTGCTGAGAAGTTCAATGGCGCAGCTTTCGGTATCGCCATTTTCCGTGACGATGGTCGCTTTGCCGGGGCGATAGCTCATCAGGTTATGGGCGGTGGCGCGGGCATGGTTGCGCATCTTTCGGTCAAGGAAACGACCAATCAACAGGAAAAACAGCAGCATGATTGCCGCGTCATAATAGGTGTCTTCCGCATAGGCCATGGTTTGCAGGACGCTCATGCCCAGCGACAGGATCACCGCCAGAGAAATGGGGACATCCATATTCAATCGACGAGCTTTTAAGGCACTCCAGGCGGATTTATAAAACGGCATCCCGGCAATGGTGGCGGCGGGTAGGGCGATCAAAGCTGATATCCAGTGGAAAAATCCCCGTGTCTGCTCACCCATGTCACTTCCGGCCCAGTCGGAAATGGACAGCAGCATGATGTTCATCATGGCAAATCCGGCGATGGCCATACAGATCAGNANCCAGCGGCCTTCTTTATCATCTGCATCGGCAGAGGGGCTGTCCTTGAACATATAACCTTTGAAGCCAAGGCCTTTCAGGGTATCGATGATATCGTCATTATTGGCGGCGGCATTGTTATTGCCTTCGTTCCATTCGACAGCCAGCCGCCCGGTGGTCAGATTGAGCCGGGCATTTTTTATGGTGGATTTATCCCTTAACGCGCCTTCGATCTCCCGGATGCAGGACGGGCAATGNAGGCCTTCCACCAGAAAATGTTCCAACAGAGGTGCTTTGTCGCCAAAGACATCATCTGACTTTAATACCGCCATGATATTTCCTTTACTCAGCCGCGGGGATGAATATTTTTTCCTTGAGCTGATATATGGTGTTATTTGGACGTTTTACAAGGACAGAGACATTCCATTGTCCNGCCATCGGCAAGCTTAAAGGTGCGGTAAAAATATTATTCCCGGTTTTGGTCAGGGTGATTTTCTGATCATAGGCATTGGTGACCGCGCGGGAGATGACGGCGATGACCTGTGCCGGNGGCAAATCACTCTCCGGCCAGATGATTTCCACATCAAGCCGGGCGTCTTGGCTGCCTTTGATCAGGGAGCGGGGGCTATGTCTCAGAAATATCTTCCAGCCGGATTTNTTCTGTTCCTCGGCAGCGGCAATCTCATCGTTGTAATAAAGGCCCTTTCGNTAGGCATCTTTGGTTTCAAGCCCGCCCCANGTGCCNACGGCAATAGAGGCCATGATGGCATTGACGGCGAAAATAATCAGAAAAAATCCGACAATCCACATCAGGGCTTTTTTGCCGGTGAATTTCTTGACGGGTTTTTCTTCAGGTGTCTCTGTGGAGGCCGTCATTTNTTTGGTCCTTTGAATGTGGTGTCATTATCGCTGACGCTGTTGCCATCAAGATCGGTAGCGGTGATGGTAATATCCATGCTATGGCTAGTCAAATCCGTTCTTGGCACGGACAGGTAAACTTTAACTGACCGCAAACGGTCCCGGTCCACTTCCACGACGGGAAGGCCCGNAGCNGTTTNCTCCAAAACCCCTTCGACCCGAATGTCATAGTCTTCCAATCCTGATACGTTGAGGGAAAATTTTCGGATGTCATGGGTTTTATTGAGCAGCTTGATGGTATAACCGTTCCGGATATCACCTGATGAAAGTTGAACAAACAAGGGGTTGCGATCCCGCAGGATATTCACTTCAAGGTCGGAACGATGGGTCAAGCCATACAGGATAGCGCCGCCAACAACAACCATAAATATGCTATAGAGAATGGTTCTAGGGCGGATGATGTGAAGTTTTGTCGGTTTGTTTTGCGCCCGTCGCTCAAAATTGGCCAGACTGTCATAGGCGATCAGGCCTTTGGGCCGCCCAATCTGTTCCATGACACTGTCACAGGCATCAATACAGAGCGAGCATTGAATACATTCAAGCTGCATCCCATCNCGAATATCAATCCCCGTGGGGCAGACAACAACACATTGCCGACATTGGATACAATCCCCNCGATCGTCCCATGGTTCATTTTTCTTNTGGGGGCCGCGCGGTTCGCCCCGGTCATAGCGGTACATGACAGACAGCGTGTCTTCATCCATCATCACGCCNTGAATNCGGGGCCAGGGACACATATAGGTACAGACCTGCTCCCGGGCAAAGCCGCCCAGAAGATAGGTGGTGAAGGTCAGGATCATAATCCAGAAATAGGTGGTCAGCGGCGCGTCAAAAGCGACCAACTGATGNAGCAATGTGGGCGCATCATTCATATAGAAGACCCAAGCCCCGCCCGTGAGGACAGCAATGATCAGCCACGTGATGTGTTTTGCAAGTTTCTTAAAAAATTTANCACTGGACCATTTGGCTTTGTCCAGCTTGATACGGGCGTTGCGTTCGCCTTCAAAAAAGCGTTCCACCACCAGAAACAGATCAACCCAGACCGTTTGNGGACAGGTATAGCCNCACCATATGCGGCCCGCTGTACTGGTGACAAGGAATAGCCCGATAGAGGACAATATCAACAGGCCCGTAATATAATACACTTCCTGTGGCCAGATTTCGATGAAGAAGAAATAAAAGCGGCTGTTGGTAATATCCACAAGAATCGCCTGATCGGGGATGCCGGGGCCGCGGTTCCACCTGATCCAGGGGGAGAAATAATAAACACTTAATGTGACAATCATCACCCACCATTTAATGGTACGGAAGGTGCCTTTTGCCCGCTTNGGGTGGATTTTTTTCTGGCTGGCGTAAAGGGAACGATGTTCCGCTTTGTTGACGGCCTCTACCGTGGCGCGTTCAACTTTTTCGTGGGGAATGAGGCTCGGAGGATTTTGTTGGGAAGCGTCGGAATTCGGGGATTCGTTGGCCATGAAATATTACCCTGTTTTTATGTTAAGAAGTTCCTTCCGGTGCCGCGCTGCCTCCCCACAGAGGGGTACCGGAAGGGCCTTATATGTTTNGTNTATTCACCCCCNCCGAGGGAATGAATGTAAACNGCAAGGCTCTTGATGGTCGCCGCATCAAGGCGACCTTCCCATGTGGGCATGACCCCTTTGCGGCTGAAGGATATGGTGGCCATCAATGTTTCGGGGTCTGCGCCGTAAAGCGAGATACCATCGGTCAGGTTCGGCGCACCGAAGTCCCGGTTCCCTTTGGCATTTTCGCCGTGACAGACAGCACAGTTTTCCTGAAACACCTCAAAAGTTCCTTTTGGAGCGGTCAGAGAAGTATCAGACAGGGACGCCACATAGGTGGCCATATCCCGGATCTGGTCCTTGTCCAGAATTTCGTCGCTTAGGAACGCAGGCATGTCGCTGAGGCGGGTATCGTCGTGGGTGCCGCGCACACCATAGTTGATGGTGTGATGGATGGCGTCAAGACTTCCGCCCCACAGCCAGTCATCATCATTCAGATTTGGATAGCCTTTGGCACCAGAGGCGCCGGAGCCGTGGCACCCGGCGCAATTGTCGCCAAATACCGCTTTGCCGCCTGCCATGGCAAATTCCAGAAGGTCAGGTGTGTTCTTTATGGTCTCAAGGTCTGCGGCCAGAAGTTTCTCGGAAAATATTTTGCGAGAATCCCGCGCTGCCTGAAGTTCTGCATTTACCACATCACGTTGGGAATATCCCAACAGGCCTTTGGTGTGGCCGCTGACCATAGGCCATGCAGGCATCAGTATCCAATAGCCAATGGACCAGATGATTGAGACATAAATGGTCCATAGCCACCAACGGGGCAATGGGGTGTTCAATTCCTTGATACCGTCCCATTCATGGCCGGTGGTATAGGTTTTGGTGATTTCATCATATTCTGGTTCGTCTGACATAATCTATTCCTCATCCAGCGGACGATGGCCCGCATCGGTGAATTTCTTGCCGTTGGAAGGCCAAAAGGCATAAGCGATGGCGACAACGAACATGCTGAAGAGAAAAAGTAATCCCCAGCTTTCGGAAAAATTGGCAACGTCCTGATGTGTCATTGTTCGGCTCCTACCTGTTGTTTTCTTTTTCGTTATAGAGAGAAAAATCAACCAAGGTGCCCAGCATTTGCAGATAGGCAATCAGGGCATCCATTTCGCTGATTTTTGTCGGGTTGCCGTCAAAATCACGAACCTGTGCGGTTGGATAACGTTCCTCGAAGGCATCAAAATAGTCACTGTCTTCATCAAGCTGGGCCTGTAAATCCTGCGCCGCAAAGGTGATCTGGTCGTCACTATAAGGTACACCAACCATGCGGTTTGCCGTAAGGTCCGAAGAAATCAGGTGATATTTCAGATCGGTTTCTGATAAAAACGCATAGCCGGGCATGACTGATTCAGGGACAACCGCCCTGGGGTCCGCCAGATGGTCCCGGCGCCATTCGTCGGAATATTTATTCCCCACACGGGCAAGATCAGGACCGGTACGTTTGGAACCCCACTGGAAAGGATGGTCATACATGCTTTCCGCTGCCAGAGAATAATGGCCGTAACGTTCCACTTCGTCGCGGGTAGACCGGATCATCTGGGAATGGCAATTATAACAGCCTTCCCGGATATAGATATTCCGGCCGGATAGCTCCAGCGGGGTATAGGGTCGCATGCCAACCACCTTTTCAATGGTATTTTCCAGATAGAACAACGGGGCGATTTCCACCAGTCCGCCAATGGACACCACAATCAGGATGCCAACCAGAAGAATGAGAGGATTTTTTTCAAAGATTTCATGTTTGAATGACATTTTCTT
>JAESPY010000180.1 GCA_016765435.1 Emcibacter sp. | reverse complement strand
TTGTGCCGGAAGGCGCGCCGATGGCTTTGATGCCGTTGCTTGTTGTGATCGAGATGGTGTCTTACCTGTCTCGGCCTATCAGCCTTTCCGTGCGGTTGTTTGCCAATATGGTGGCCGGACATACCATGTTAAAAGTATTCGGTGGTTTTGTGGTGGCGCTTGGGGCGCTTGGGGTTGTTCCCTTTGCCTTCATCGTTGCCTTGATTGGTCTGGAATTATTGGTTGCCTGTTTGCAGGCCTATGTGTTTACCATACTGACATGTATGTATTTGAATGACGCGCTGCATTTGCATTAAGCATCTGTGGATTGCTATAAGATTATTAGATATTAATTTTAAAATATAAAGGAAGTTAAAATGGAAGTAGAAGCAGCAAAAATGATCGGTGCGGGTATCGCATGTACAGCTCTGATTGGTGCGGGTATCGGTATTGGTAATATCTTCGGAAGCTATGTTTCCGCGGCTATTCGCAATCCTGCGGCTGCCCCTCAGTTCTTCGGTAATGCCATGCTTGGTTTTGCCCTTGCAGAAGCCACAGGCCTGTTTGGTCTGGTTATTGCCTTCATCATCCTGTTCACTTAAGTTTTTACAGGCCTGATCCGGGAATTTTAGGATCAAGGAGAGAAGACAATGCCACAATTAGACCCCGCAGTTTTTCTGCCCCAGATTTTCTGGCTGTTCGTGCTGTTTGGACTGGTTTACCTGTTCATTGCCCATAGTGCGACACCGAAAATTACTCAGGTTCTGGAAAGACGCCAGGACCGGATCGCATCTGATTTGCAAGAGGCTGAAAAGCTGCAGGCGCAGGCGGAAGATGCCAGAGAAGCTTACGAAAAAGCTCTGGAAGAAGCGCGCGCTAAAGCCACATTAACGGTTGCCGCTAAACGCAATACCATCAAGGCAGACGTGGAAGCGGAATATAACAAGTTAAGTGAGACTCTAAGCAAAGAAGCCGCAGCGGCGGAAGCCAAAATTACGGCGGCCAAGGATAAAGCTCTTGATGAGGTTCGCGCCATGGCGGCGGACGTCTGTAAGGAAATTATCCTGTCTATATCTGGGCTTGATCTTGATAAAAAGATTATTGCCAACAGTGTGGATGCCAAATTTGATGTGGTGAAGGGAAATGCCAATGGCTGATCAACATCAGACGGAAGCACAGGTCGCCGGAACGGTTGCCGAACATACCGAAGCCCATCATGGCTATGATCATTTGTATCAGGACCCGGCCTTTTGGGTTGCTATGGCGATTATCACTTTCTTCCTGTTGATGATTTGGAAGAAAGTTCCGGCCATGATCGGCAAGATTCTTGACGGAAAAGTCAGTGAAATTGCCGCACAGCTTGATAACGCTCAGACTTTGCGGGAAGAGGCCTCGGCCCTTTTGGCAAAATATCAGCGGGATCAACGCGATGCNGAAAAAACNGCGGCTGAGATGATTGCCCATGCCGAAGCNGAGGTNAAACTTCTGGCCGGAGAATCCAAAGTTCAGGTGCAGGAAATGATTCAGCGCCGGAGCAAATTGGCCGAACAGAAAATTGCNCANGCAGAGGTCAATGCATTGAAAGAAATTCAGCAAGTTGCGGTAGAGGCTGCCTCTGCGGCGGCTCGGGAATTGATTTCCGCCAATATGAANAAACCTNATCATGACGCGCTGATCAAATCAAGNATTGAGAAATTGGATAGCCAACTGCATTAAGCCNGTTANGCTTNATAGAATTTTATAAACCCGGATTTGCTCNTGGCNNATCCGGGTTTTTTTATTGTAAATTTTNCCGNATANCATCCAGNTCATGACGCCNGATCGGACGGCCATTCCATTTAATGAACAGCAGNGTGGATATCTCCGAATTTNTAAACAGGCAGGAAATNCTNTGGGCCATGGGNACTTTAAAATCATTCCATGCCTTGAAATTAAGNTAAACTTCAATCTGTCCATCNCTTGTTTCTTTTTCGGATACNGAAATCATATCNTAGCTNGNCTTATGNTTNAGGCGGCTGATGGCTATTTCTTTGCAGGTCTGCTGGACAGGCGTCTTGAGGGGCATNAAATCACAGGCCCCAAGGCTTAAACTNANGCAGAGCAGGAGGCTATATTTCATAGTCATTGTCTTGTTGCTCATTTNTCGGGGAAAAACCTTCCATATTTNTGCCATTTATCTACAATAATCTNTCAACAACCCTATATAAGGGATATGGAAAAAGAAACAACTGACTGGATAAATATATGAAGCCGTCCCGATTGCTCTTTNCATTGTCACCTTTTATGGCNTTGTTTTCTTTTATGTCATTATTNTCTGGTGCTGTACTGGCGGCAGACAAAAAANTTCCGGCTTCACAGATTGAGCTACAGCTCTCCTATGCNCCGGTGGTTAAGAANGCNGCTCCGGCAGTTGTCAATATCTATACCAAGCGGGTGGTCAAAACNCGCAGTTTTTCNCCCTTTGCCAANGACCCTTTCNTTCANCGTTTTTTTGGCGANAGCTTTGGNCGTGCGCCNCGCGAACGCATTGAACGTTCTTTGGGGTCCGGNGTGATTGTNAAGGCNGANGGTGTGATCGTNACCAATCATCATGTGGTTGGTAACGCGGATAAAATTACNGTNGCCCTGTCCGACAGGCGGGAATTTGAGGCAGAGGTNATTTTGAGCGATGAGAAAACCGANCTTGCCGTATTGCGGATAAATACNGATGGNGANGCCTTGCCCACTTTAAAATTTGCNGATTCTGATGNGNTAGANGTNGGGGANCTTGTTTTGGCCATTGGNAATCCTTTTGGNGTTGGTCAAACTGTGACCAGCGGTATTGTATCGGCGCTGGCCCGCACGCAAGTCAGCGATCAGGATTATCAATTCTTCATTCAGACNGATGCGGCGGTTAATCCGGGNAACAGTGGCGGNGCACTTGATCGGTATGAACGGGGAACTTATNGGCATNAATACGGCGATCTTTTCCCGNTCCGGTGGCTCNAACGGNATTGGCTTTGCCATTCCGGCCAATATGGTTCGNCATGTGGTGTCATCTGCNCTNATGGGNGGTGAACTGGTCCGTCCGTGGTTTGGCGGCGGTGGGCAGGCGGTGACGTCCGATATTGCCGAAAGCCTTGGTTTNGATCGTCCCGGCGGTATATTGGTGGATGATGTNTATCCCGGTGGTCCGGCGGATAAGGCNGGGTTGGAACAGGGGGACGTGATTCTAAAACTTGATGGCAAGGAAGTCTCCAGCCCACAAGCCCTGCGCTATTACACCGGGCTTGAAAAGGTNGGNGGNGAGATACCGTTGGANATTCTTCGNGGAGAGACCCGNAAAATACTTATGGTTCCGCTAGAGGCCGCGCCAGAAGACCCGCCGCGNAATATCACCANNTTAACNGGGGATCATTTGCTGTATGGGGTGAAGCTTGCCAATCTGTCNCCGGCTTATGCGCAGGAAATNGGGGTTAGCGTTTATGAGAGCGGTGTGATCGTTTTGGATGTGGCGCGGGCGACCCGCCGCCGGACNAGNGTNCGACGCGGCGATGTCTTTAAANTTGTCAATGGTGCNCCTGTGANGACCTTAAAAGATATTGAAAATGCGTTGTCTGAAGACCCGGANAATATTGCTTTTACGGTTAACCGTACCGGACGACAGATTGAATGTGTCATTCGGACTAAGGGAAGATCATATTGTCAATGAGCGATCTGTTTACATCGGCGGGTCTTGAACAGGATGCCCCGCGTCCTTTGGCCGATAAACTCCGGCCCAAGAAATTGG
>JAESPY010000179.1 GCA_016765435.1 Emcibacter sp. | reverse complement strand
TCCGCATCGGGACAGACTACGGTGCCGATGTCCCGGCCATCCAGAACCGCGCCGTCTTTACCGTTTGGCGGGTTTTGGGCGAAATCCCGCTGAAAGGCCAGCAGAACGTCCCGAACGGAAGCAATGGCGGCGACTTTAGAGGCCAGTCCTCCGGTTGATTCGCTTCTTAAATCAGGATCATTAAGGTTGAGCCTGCTCAATTCCCGTGCGGCCTTTACCGCGTCTTGTTCGTTTTCTGTATCGCCGCCCTTGCGTTGGACCTGTAAGCCAACGGCCCGGTAAAGAGCGCCGGTATCAAGATAGGCATAATCAAAATGCCGGGCCAGTCTGCGGGCCAATGTGCCTTTGCCCGATGCGGCGGGTCCGTCAATGGCAATGAGGGGCATTATTTTTTATCCTCTATACGAGCGCCAAGGCCGTTCATCAGGGCGCGAAATCCGGGAAAGCTTGTTTCAATAACGCTGCCGTCATCCACTTCCACAGGATTTTCTGTCCGCATGCCAAGGGTGAGGAAGGACATGGCGATTCGGTGATCCAGATGGGTTGCGACCTTTGCACCGCCCTCTATGGCTGTTTTACCGGTTACAGTCATGCCGTCGTCATGTTCACTCACCGTAACACCGCAAGCCTTCAGACCCGCGACCATGACCGCAATCCGGTCACTTTCCTTGACCCGAAGTTCGGCCAGACCGCGCATGATGGTATCTCCCTTGGCAAAGCTCGCGGCAATGCACAGGATAGGATATTCATCAATCATGGAGGGCGCGCGGTCTTTCGGCACGGTGATCCCCGTAAGCTCGCTGTATTTGACGTGAATATCGGCAACGGATTCGCCGCATTCCAGCCGTTGATTGATAAAGCTGATGTCCGCGCCCATGTCCTGTAACGTAATATAGATACCGGTTCGGGACGGGTTCATGCCGACATTTTCAATGATAATGTCCGAACCGGGCGTGATCAGAGCCGCCACAGCGGGGAAGGCCGCGGATGACGGGTCCGTGGGCACATACATATCCCGGGCTTTAAGTTCCGGCTGGCCCGTGACCGTAATGGCCTTACCGTTGGTGCCGTGGGATGCGATGCTAATGGTGACGCCAAAATGTTCAAACATGCGTTCCGTATGGTCGCGAGTCGGGGTTGGCTCAATCACAGTGGTCTTGCCGGGTGTATTGAGCGCGGCCAGAAGGATGGCGGATTTTACCTGTGCCGAGGCCACGGGCAATTCATATTCGATCGGCACCGGGTCCATGATGCCCGACACGGTGATTGGCAATGTCATGCCTTCTGCCCCGTGAAATTCAGCGCCGAATTTTGACAAGGGATCGGTAATTCGCTTCATGGGGCGGGTGGACAGGGATGCATCACCGATGAAACTTGTATGAAAGGGATAGGGCGCGACCAGTCCCATAATCAGTCTGGCCCCCGTGCCGCTGTTGCCCATATCAAGGGCATTTTCCGGTTCACACAGACCGCCAACCCCGACGCCGTATACAATCCAGTCGCTATTTTCGGCGCGGGTAATATCGGCGCCCATGGCTTTCATAGCCTCTGCAGTATTGAGGACATCTTCGCCTTCCAGCAGTCCGGATATGCGACTTTGCCCAATCGCCATAGTGCCCATAATCAGGGCGCGGTGGGAAATAGATTTGTCTCCGGGAACCTTAAGGGGTCCGCTCAGGGGATCCGCTTTGTGGGATATTAAATTACTCATGGGCGTTTTTTTTCAGATTGTTGATTTTAAAATTTGACATCAGATAACATAAATTCGGGGCAGTCGACCAGTGAATATATGGATTTTAGTACATTTAGAGGATAAAAAAATCCTGATCTGCGAATAAGCTTTGACAGTCGGACTATTCCGTGGCAATTGATTGCATCTGAAAATGAGCTTATGAATATGGTTTAAGGAGAATTACGTTGGCTAATCCTGAATGGGGAACCAAAAGTCAGTGCCCGAAATGTGGCACAAGATTTTATGATTTGGGCAATTTTGAACCGATCGTTTGCATCGATTGCGAACATAAGTTCAAACCGGAGGTGATTCTGAAAAGTAAGATGGCGCCGCTTGAATTGATGACTGAAGAAAAAGCGGACGACGCAGAAGAAGAATTGCTGGAAGATACATCTAACGATGATATCGAAATCGAAGCTGATGATAACACGGTTGTTCTCAGTGATGATGACGATACAAATGTTGCAGATGTTGTGGTAAAACCATCTCCGACAAACCCGGACGAATAATTTTTTATCTTTCCTCTTGATTAAAAGGGAAAGGATGAATAGACATTGCGCAGTTCGAATCTAAAACTTCTTTTAAAGATTCGGGCGCCGAAGAGTGGATAAGGGGCTATAGCTCAGTTGGGAGAGCGCTTCGCTGGCAGCGAAGAGGTCAACGGTTCGAACCCGTTTAGCTCCACCACCCTACGCTCTTTGAGCTTTGGGTGGTGGCACTTTTATTTTTAAAATATCAGACATCTTATACTAAAGGCTTAGTGGTAATCGGCTTCCTGTATGCCTTTGTCCTATAGTCATCTTGTGCTTTTATGCATAATATCCTAGAGTTCTGTCGGTTTTATATGAGCCGAATATGATATAAAGGGAGACATTGACGTCGCGGGAAATCTGTATTTTATCATCGCTATTTTTCTGTCACTGATTTTTCTGGCGGGGGCATTATGTTTGCCNAAATACCGNCGTTCTCTGCTCTGGGCCAATTTTTCCACACTCATTATCTTGACAATAAGCCTGAGCTGGCTGCTGGCCTTTGACCATTTCGACTATGCCTATGTCTGGCTCTATAGTGCGCCGGATTTGCAACTCTATTTGAAGCTGGCCAACCTGTGGGGTGGGGAAGAAGGCACGCTACTGTTTCTCAGCCTGTTGTTGTCCGGTTTTTGTNTGCGCCTTTCNCGTTATCCGGGCTGGGCCGGGCCGGGNGTTATTATCCTGACGCTGCCTTTTGTGGTCGGTTTGATGATCTGGCANCCATTNGCCATGACCACCGCCGAACAGTTGGCCCATGCGCCNTATCAGGGAATGAATGCCCATCTGACCAAATTCTGGATGGCGATACATCCGCCGTTGATCTTTGTGACGTATCTTCTGTTGNTGGTGCCNGTGGGNGCNGCGGCAGAGGTGTTGATTCGGGGGCAGGGGCCGTGGAAAGACATCGCCCTGCGTTACAGCCGTTGGGCATGGGTGGTTCTGTCCGCCGGATTGGTCAGCGGNATGTGGTGGGCNTATGAGGATTATTTTTATGGCCAATTCTGGCATTGGGACCCGGTGCAAACNGCGTCTTTTGTGGTTTGGTGTTGGCTTACGGCATATTTGCACGGGCTTCGGGCTTACCAACCAACGGGGGCTTATGCCCGGAGCTTGCCTTTCCTNAGTCTTTTGACCGCCGCCGCCGCCGTGGGGTCGATGCTGGTGACACGCAACGGCGAATTGATGAGTTCCCACCGATATTTGGGGCAGACATCTCTAAGTGTGNTGACGTTCATATCGGTGGCTCTGTTGGTGCTGGCTTTCGTGGCCTTGGCCCTGTCCTTTCGGCGCCGGGTTGGTGGGACTAAGGCCCGGATGACAGAGGGGCGATTGATGATCCAGGTCGCGATCTGGGGCTTTTTCGGATTTGGTTTGATCGGCTGTTATTTTCTGGGAGAGGCTTATTTGCGGGCCTTGTGGGAGATACCAAAGGATAAGCCGCCGATCTTTTTTGCTTTGATCGCCAATGTCAGCTCGGCTGATTTGGTCAATCTGCTGAAGGATCAGCATCAGAAATGGACGGTAGATAATTTTGGGGTTAATCAGATTCTGGTGCCGATTGTTTTTCTTGCGGGGATCTTTGGCGGTCATCGTTTNCTGCCCGTCAATGGCTTTAAACGNCGCNTAGGGNTCACTCTTCTGGCGGTGTTGATCAGTATTTCNCTGGCGGAATATTTTCAACCGTTACAGATATTCTATGACGGGACCGGGGTGACATCGGGGGTGACGCGGCGGAATTTTTATCTGCTGAATATGCTGTTGGGGGCGGTGGGTTATTTTTCCATTGCCAGTCTGCTCTATGCTCTGCCTATCGGGGTCACTCGCGGTAAGGAAAAGGCTTGGTATAATTATATTGCGCCTGTGGGNCTTATTCATATGGGNGTGATGGTCGGTCTTTTTTCNGCCCTCTGTGCGACCATATTGGACAGCAACAGCATNCGAAAAGTGACTTTCCCAGCGGCCTATGATAACCCGATCAAAATTTCCGATCGTTACAGCCTTCAGATTAGCCGCCCCGTGGGGAGTTATGAGTCCANCTCNCGTTTCCGGGCNGTNACCGGGGTNAAACTCCTNCTNGGCGACGGGCAAAAAATTCTGGATCAGGGGCAGACATTGTATCAGGACAGNCGGGTGCCCTTNGCCCGTGATGTGGGGCCAATNCGNCAATATTGTGAGGCCGTGGATTACCGTTTTGCCCGTATGTCCCGAAGCGGGGATCATATGCTCAACCCGTTTATCTATCGGGGGGTGGGCTATGATTTACAGGTCTGGCTGCCCGCGATAAATTATCTGGATTTCGACCGTTCGGGTCAGTTTGTGGGCGATGACAGCATCGAATCGGCGGAATATAACATCGTCATCAAGAAGTTTCCTCTGATGATCTGGCTGTGGCTTGGGCTTGGCCTGTCTCTGCTTGCCGGACTGTATTACGCGCTTTTCTCCCGTAAGAGAAAACCTTCTTTCAGCGAGGATCAGTCGCAATCATAATATCCATTTTTATAACCGTCTGATACCATTCATATGTGTTTTTGTTACGTTNCATCCAGTTTATCTGCGGATGGCGGAGGTTAAGGTAATCAAGGGCGCAGGCCATGCTCATGCTGCCGATATGCCATTCCTTGGCCTGTTGTTGCATGGTATCTTCAAAGGCATCAAGGGACCGGATGATGGCTTTTTCCCAACGTTCCAGCCAAAAGGCAGATTGTTCGGAATCTTCGCGCAGCCTTTCCATCTGTGAGAGTACGGCGGCATCCATAATACCATCGGCCAGCGCCTGCATTTTCTGTTGTATCAGCCGCTGTTCAAAAGGCAAGGCCGGGGTTTTTGACAAGTGATAGAGCGTATCGGCGATAACCGGGCTATCAAAAACAATATCGCCATTATCAAGGACAAGCGTGGGCACTTTTTCAAGNGGGTTGGCGGCGGCCAGTTTGCCGCTCTTATCCAGCAGGGGGTGAAGAAAGGTCANCGTGATCCGGTCTTCAAGGCCCAAATGTTTGGCTAAAAGCAGGATTTTACGGGAGTAGGGAGAGGTCGGGGTATAAAAAAGTTCCATGATAGAATCCGTCTTTTCAATCTTTGACAGTATAGAGGGTATAGCAGACTTAAGAAGAACAGCTAATCTCCATATGCCGTCCCCATTCGGGCGGCGCGGCGGCGTAACTTTCATATTCCGGTTGGTCGTCGAACGGTTTTCTGAGCAGGGTCATCAATCTGTCCACCTCGGCAAAGTCGCCCTGTTCGGCCTGTTCAATGGCGGTTTGGGCCAGCGTGTTGCGCAGGATATATTTCGGATTACGGGCTTTCATATTTACCTGCCGCTGTTCAGGCGTGGCTTTTTCCTGTTCCAGACGGACGTGATAGGCTTCATACCATTCCTTGAAGGCGGGATTATTGTCTTCCGGTTTCTGATTTTCTTCACTCAGGGCGCGGAAGAAGATTGTGTAGTCAACCTCATGCTCTTTCAGGAGGGCCAGCAGGGTGGGGATCAGGTCTTGATCACCGTCCTGTGGCTNTTCCAGTCCCAGTTTTCCTGCCATCAGACGGTCATAACAGGTGAAAAAGCGCGTTTGATAATGGCTCCTCAGATGCTCGATGGTGCCGGGCAGGATCNGGGATTTCAGGGCATGGGCCAGCGCGAGGCAGTTCCACAGGCCTATATTGGGCTGCTGGTCAAAGGCATAACGGCCCATATCATCCGAATGGTTGCAGATATAGCCCGGATCAAAGATATCCATAAAGCCGTAAGGGCCATAATCGAATGTCTGGCCAAGGATCGACATATTGTCCGTATTCATCACCCCGTGGGCAAAGCCAAAGGCCTGCCAGTGGGCTATCATCTCCGCCGTTCGTCCGGCAATTTCCAACAGCATCCGGTCGTAAGGGCTTTCGTCCTCCTGTAAGGCAGGGTAATGAATTTCCAGCACATAATCCGCAAGACGCTTTAATTCGTCAGGCTGTCCCGTATGGCAAAAATATTCGAAGGTGCCAAAACGCACATGNCTTTCACTAAGCCGGATCAGTCCGGCGGCGGTTTCGATTTTTTCTCGTCTGACCGGTTCGTCACTGCCGATCAGGCACAGGGCGCGACTTGTAGGGATGCCCAGATGATGCAGGGCTTCACTGGCAAGATATTCCCGGATGCTGGACCGTAAGACCGCCCGGCCATCGGCACCGCGACAGAAAGGGGTNGGTCCGGCACCTTTTAAATGAATGTCCCANAGAATATCACCCTTGTTGCGNACTTGTCCCAGCAACAACCCCCGGCCATCGCCAAGGCGCGGGCTATGGCCGCCGAACTGATGCCAGGCATAAACCATGGCCAGCGGATCTGCCCCGGCAATCATTTCCGTGCCGCTGAAAAATTTTAACGCCGTGTTGCTCATTAAATCATCAACGGACAGACCAATTAAGGCCGCGCCCGGCGGGTTAAGGCTCACCATGCGCGCATTGGGCAGGGGGCGGGGGAGCATTTTGGCGATGAAGTTATCGCCCAGCTTGGCATATTGATTGTCAAAATTTAATTTCATAATAGGGGGTCTTAACTGTTTTGATCCATTTTTTGTTGTTGCTGTTTCTTCAGTAATTTGTCAGCGCGGCGGCTTTTGATGATATCGGCCACCTGTCCGCCGATATGGGATACGCCTTTTTTACGGGCAAGGCTGACTTGCTTTTCCCGTTCCTGATGGCGGCGTTTCTGACTATCGTCATGGCTGTCATGACAATGGGGGCAACTGACCCCGCGCTGATAACGTTCATCCTGCATATCGGCTTCTGTGATGGGCATACGACAGGCATAACATTGGTCATAACTGCCTTGTTCCAGATCGTGTTTGACCGATACCCGGCTGTCAAAAACGAAACATTCGCCCTGCCACAGAGATTTTTCTTCGGGGACTTCTTCCAGATATTTCAGGATGCCGCCTTGCAGATGATAAACATCCTCAAAGCCCTGTTGTTTGAGGTAGGCGGTTGATTTTTCGCAGCGGATGCCGCCGGTACAGAACATGGCAATTTTTTTGCCTTTATGCTCGGCGAGCGTGTGATTGACGTAAGCCGGGAATTCCCGAAAGGTTTTGGTGTCCGGGTTGAGGGCGCCTTTGAAGGTGCCAATGCCCACTTCGTAATCATTGCGGGTATCCACGACAATCACATCCGGGTCGGCGATCAAATCATTCCAGTCCTGTGGCTTGACATAGCTGCCGACAATATGCCGGGGGTCTATGTCTTGAACGCCCATGGTGACAATTTCTTTTTTCAGCCGGACTTTGGTGCGGTGAAAGGGCATTTCGTCGGCGGTGGATTCCTTGGTGACGATGGCGGAAAATCTGGGGTCTTCGCGCAGGAACTTATGCAGGGCGGCAACTGCCTCTGCGGTTCCGGCAACCGTGCCGTTGATGCCTTCACGGGCCAGCAACAGCGTGCCATGAATGCCGTGACGGGTCAGAAAATCATGGAATTTCGGTTGCAGTTCTTCGTAATCGGGAAGTTCGACAAAATGATAAAGTGCGGACACCACATAATGGGTCATATTTTTCCTTTCAGCGGGCCGGAACGTAAATCCGGAGCTATATATTGTGTATTATTTAATATATTAAATAAAATCAGTTGTTTCAAGGGCGATGAATCATATCTCTCGCGCTATGATGGTTATAATATCATCCAATTGTCGGTGCCGTTTGATATTTTCAAACAAAATATCAGCCTGACCATATTGACGTTTCAGATACCGAACCCATTGTTTGAGGCGGCTGGGCAAATATCCCCGCGCCGGAATATCCCGTGCGAAGGCGGCATATTGGATCAGTAAATCACAGACCCCGGCCCAAGGCATCGGGGCCGCATCCTCCCGAATGACCGTAACCAGATTGGGCAGGCATAAAGCACCCCGGCCAATCATAATGTCATCGCAGCCGGAAACACGGCGGCATTTCTCGGCATCTTGCCGGGACCAGATATCACCGTTGGCGACCAGCGGGATCGTGACCTGTTGGCGAATATCATGGATCAGATGCCAATGGGCGGGGGGACGATAGCCTTCAGCCTTTGTTCGGGCATGAATGGTCAACATACTGGCCCCCGCGTCTTCGATAGCGCGCGCACAGTCAAGGGCAAGGTCGGTGGTTTCATAGCCAAGGCGCATTTTAACGCTGACCGCATGGGGTTCCGGCACGGCTTCCCGTACGCGTTTGACAATTTTATACAGCGTTTCCGGTTCCTGCAACAATACTGCGCCGCCCTTATTACGATTGACGGTTTTGGCGGGGCAGCCGAAATTTATATCAATACCGGGGGAGCCAAGCCCCACCGCGACCACGGCATTTTCCGCCATCCAATCGGGATGCTGTCCGAGCAATTGCACGCGCACAGGCGTACCGGACCGGGTTGTACCGTTTTGGCGGAGTTCCGGGCATATTTTATGGAAATAGGGCGCGCGGTAAACTTGATCCACCACCCGGACAAATTCCGTAATGCACAGGTCATAATGCCCGGATGCGGTGAGCAAATCCCGCATGGCATAATCGACAACGCCCTCCATGGGGGCCAGAATAATTTTCATGGCGGGTCAGGTTTTTTCTGTTTTCAATGTATTTTGTCGATAGAATTTAGCCAGTTGCGGACGGCTCAAATCATCTTTAGCCAAATTCTCAAACAGGGTGATTTGTGCCTTTGCGGATCTTATTGTCAAGCGGTAGCCATTTTGGAAAAGAAATAAACCGGATGTGATATAAGCGGCTCTTTTATTGTCATCGACAAAGGCGTGATTCCGGGCGATTCCTTCGGCATAAGCCGCCGCAAGCAGAAATATGTCGCGCTCTCCATAAGAATAAGAATTTTGTGGGCGGGCCAGCGCTGATTCCAGCAAGCCCTCATCACGAATGCCGGGGCTGCCACCCTGTATTTTTATGGTATTTTGCTGAATAAACAGAACCTGTTCTTTGCTAATCCAATTTGGTTCTGCCTGCCCGCTCATTTGGCAAGGCCTTCCAGTACGTCTTTATGTTCTTCCATAAAATTCGTCAGATTTTCCTTAAACTCTTCCGTGACTTCACCGCCGTAAGCATATTTCTGTTTTTTGAACTGTTCATATTCGGCGTAAGAGGCCGCAGAAATAAGCACAACACTTTCCCGCCCGTTACTGGTTATTTTAACGGGTTCACGTTGCGCGGCTTCTTTAAAGGCTCCAAAGTTTTTTTGGAATTCGGAAGCGGTTACCGTTGTCATCATTGGTTCTCCTTAGAAAGATATTTCAGGCACATAATACACAAATTACGTAATTTGTGCAATGAAATATCTCTTTGAAGGTGAATTCAGAGTTACAGAATAAACTTGGACAGGTCAGAGGTATCCGCAAGATCGCCAATATGTTCGGTGACATAGGCCGCGTCAATGGTGATTTCTGCACCGGATTTGTCGGTGGCGTCAAAGCTGATGTTGTCCAGAACTCTCTCCAGAACGGTATGCAGCCGCCGTGCACCGATATTTTCAACGCTACGGTTCATATCCGCCGACATCTTGGCAATGGCGCCGATGCCGTCCTCGGTGAAGGTCAGTTTGACTTCTTCGGTGGCGAGCAGGGCGACATATTGCTTGATCAGGCTGAAATCCGGCTCGGTCAGGATATGTTTGAAGTCTTCTTCGGTCAGGGCGCGCAATTCCACCCGGATCGGCAGGCGGCCCTGTAATTCTGGCAACAGATCAGATGGCTTGGCAAGACTGAACGCGCCAGAGGCAATGAACAGGATATGGTCGGTTTTTACCGGGCCGTATTTGGTTGATACGATACAGCCTTCGATGAGGGGCAGCAGATCGCGTTGTACGCCTTCGCGGCTGACCTCGCCGCCGCTGCGGCCTTCGCGTCCGGCGATTTTATCAATTTCGTCAAGGAATACGATGCCCGACTGTTCCACGGTATCCAACGCTTCTTTAATCAGACTGTCTTCATCGACCAGCTTATCGCCTTCATCGGATTCCAGGACTTTGCGGGCGTCTTTAACGGTCATCTTTTTCTTTTCCGTCTTTGGTCCCATGGCCTTGCCCATGATATCATTCAGGTTAATCATGCCCATGCTGGCCCCCGGCATACCAGGGATTTCAAAGGACGGCATCCCGGAAGAGGCCGTTTCCGCCACATCAACTTCAATTTCTTTGTCGTCAAGCTCGCCTTCGCGCAGCATCTTGCGGAATTTCTGCCGGGTTTCGGCACTGGCGGTATCGCCGACAAGGGCGTCGAGAATACGTTCTTCCGCACTGAGTTCAGCCTTGCCCGTGACCTGAACCCGCTTCTTTTCCCGGACAATACCAATGGAAATCTCCACCAGATCCCGGATGATTTGTTCCACGTCGCGGCCCACATAACCGACCTCGGTGAATTTGGTGGCTTCGACTTTGACAAAGGGCGCATTGGCCAGCTTGGCAAGCCTGCGGGAGATTTCCGTCTTGCCAACCCCTGTGGGGCCGATCATCAGGATATTTTTCGGCAGGACTTCCTCTTTCATTTGATCGTCGAGTTGGTGCCGGCGCCAGCGGTTGCGCAGGGCAATGGCAACGGCGCGTTTGGCGTCCTTTTGTCCGATGATATAACGGTCCAGTTCAGAAACGATTTCGCGAGGGGTATAAGAGGTCATACGGAGTCCAGTATTTCAATGGTGAGATTATTATTGGTATAGACACAGATGTCAGCAGCAATGCCCATGGCTTTACGGGCGACCTGTTCCGCATCAAGTTTTTGATCGATCAGGGCGCGGGCAGCGGCCAAGGCATAATTNCCNCCNGANCCAATGGCAAGGATACCATCGGCACTTTCCAGCACNTCGCCATTTCCGGTCAGNACCAGACTGACTTCTTTATCNACCACAATCANCATGGCTTCNAGACGGCGGAGATAACGGTCGGTGCGCCAGTCCTTGGCCATTTCAACGCAAGCGCGCANNAATTGACCNTTNTANCGTTCCAGCTTGCCTTCGAGCCGTTCGAACAGGGCAAAGGCATCGGCGGTTGATCCGGCAAAACCGGCAACCACACTGCCATCACCCAGTTGGCGTACTTTGCGGGCGTTGGCTTTGATGACGGTATCGCCGAGCGATACTTGCCCGTCTCCGGCAATGACCACTTTGTTGCCTTTGCGGACGCTGATGATGGTGGTGCCGCGCCAGCCTTTTCTTGTTTCGCTCATGTGAACTGTGCCTTTCGTGATTATGATCTCTCACATTTGGGGAATTATGGCGGAGGGGTCAAGGGGATAAAGGATTTTTTTTTACTTTTGTTGGTTTTTTAACCGACTGCTGTTATATGTTGCCCCAAGATCATAAGTATGAAAACAACAAGATGTGGAGAAGATAATGCGCACGGCAACATGTGAGCGCAAAACGCAGGAAACAGAAATTACGGTTTCTGTTAATCTTGATGGACAGGGCGTCTATGACGTGGAAACGGGCATTGGCTTTTTTGACCATATGCTGGAACAACTGTCGCGCCATAGCCTGATTGATATCACGGTTCGGGCCAAGGGCGATCTTCATATTGATTTTCATCACACGGTAGAAGATGTGGGCATCATTCTGGGGCAGGCCATGAAGCAAGCCATGGGCGATTTGCGCGGCATTACCCGTTATGGCAATGCGATTATTCCCATGGATGAAACTTGTACCCGGGCGTCGCTGGATATTTCCGGGCGGCCTTTTCTGGTTTGGAAAGTGGATTTCAGCCGGGATAAGCTCGGCGATATGGATACGGAATTATTTCAGGAATGGTTTCGTGCCTTTGCCCTTGGGGCGGGGATCACGTTGCATGTTGAAAATATGTACGGCGAGAATAATCACCATATCATTGAAAGCTGTTATAAGGCGTTGGCCCGTGCGCTGCGTCAGGCATTGGACATTGACCCGCGCAAGGCGGACGCCATCCCCCCTACCAAGGGAGTGATCGGGGACGAATCGGACCTGTAATGTCACACGCCAAAGCAGTCGCCATCATAGATTACGGTTCCGGCAACCTGAGATCCGCTGAGAAAGCCGTGGAACGATGTATATCGGACCAAGGGCTTGACCTGTCGGTGACGGTGACGTCCTGTCCAGATGTGGTCAGTAAGGCGGATCATATCATTCTGCCCGGTGTTGGGGCCTTTGCCGATTGTATGGGCGGGCTTTCTGCGTTGGATGGGATGGTTGATTGTTTGGAGCAGGTGGTCCTCAAAGAAGGTCGGCCTTTTCTGGGTATTTGTGTCGGCATGCAATTGCTGGCCCATGAAGGGCTTGAGCATGGAACCTGTGCTGGATTAGGTTGGATAGAAGGACAGGTTGGGCCGCTGGTGATTCCGGAAGGGCAGAACCTGAAAGTTCCCCATATGGGTTGGAACCAGATTGAAATAGCCCCGTCCCATAAATCTCATCCCGTATTGGCGGGGATCGAGGACGGTGATCATGTTTATTTTGTTCACGGCTATCAGTTCCGCCCCCATGATCCAAATCATATAATGATGACGACGGAATATGGTAATCCCATAGCGGCCATGATTGGCCGTGATAATATTGTCGGCACACAATTTCACCCGGAAAAAAGTCAACGGGTGGGTTTGCGCTTGATCGGAAATTTCCTAGGTTGGCGCCCTTAAGGGCTTTATTTGGCTGGACAGAGGTAAAACATGTCTGAAGATACAACAAAGAAGAACAACCCCCGGCTTGAGGTAGCGCTTGTGGAAAGTCTGGATAATGTGGAACTGATGCAGCTTTGCGAGGTCACACGGGAAGCGGTTTCTGTGGGAGAGAGTTTTAGCTGGCTGACCACACCGGAAGAGAAGGCTCTGGAAAATTACTGGAAGGGCGTGATTCTGATGCGGGAAAGAAGCCTGTTTCTGTCCCGAATGGATGGACAGGTTGCCGGATCGTGCCAATTGGTGCG
>JAESPY010000178.1 GCA_016765435.1 Emcibacter sp. | reverse complement strand
TCGGTATTTCCGGGATGCGGTTCTGGAATTGTCCAAGAAATATGATTTTGCCCGCCCGCTGGTGAATAGTGGCCGCTTATCGACACCGACGCCTTATGTCACATCATCGCTGAATACACCGGACGAAGACGATTTTTCCGGGGTCATGGTGCCGGGAACGAATTGTACCGATGCGCCAGTTATTGTCGCGGGTAATGATGCGTGGCTGCTGCACCAATTGGGCAATGGCTTTACGGTTCTGGTCTTTGGCGATAAACCGTCCAATACTGAAATTCGGAGCGGTGATATTTCGGCACAAGTCATGACCGTGGGCGATCAGTTTGAGGACAGCGAAGGGCTTTTGACCACAAGATATGATGGCGGGGCAGGCGCGGTATATCTGATCCGGCCGGACCATCATGTGGCAGGCCGCTGGCGGATCTATGATGAAGATAAAATCAGTGCCGCAATTGCCCGTGCCACGGGTCAGAAGTAAGTAAGCAACAGGAGACGAAACATGGCGCTTAATTTAAAAGTAAATATTGCCCGCCCCGATGATTTTTATCAGGAACTGATAGATATGCAGCGTGATATGAGCGAGGATGACGTGCAATTAATGAATGCCAAGCTGATCCTAATCATGGCCAACCATATCGGGGATCAGGACATATTGTCCGAGGCCATGACATTAGCAAAAAGTTGATGTTATAATTTTAAATATCTTTTACTTATTAATACTTAAGACCACTTATTAATGTTAAATAAGTGGTCTTTTTTATGGGCTAAACGCGTTGATTATTTTTCTGTTTTCGTGGCGTGTTGTATCCTGTCCACAATGGCGTCTGCGATAAAATCCTGTGGGCCAAGGTGGGGGGCTTTATGAAAGGTGAAGGCGGGGTATTTCACCGTGGCCTGATCAATTTCACGGTGGATATCCAAGAGCAAGCGTCCGGAAAACAACAGGAACGGCAGAACCACCACATTGTCATAATGGGAATGAGCCGCCTGTGTCAGCGCGGATTTTAACGATGGCACACTTTCAAAAGAATAACAGTAAAGGCTGTCCCCAAAGTCAAGCCGTTCATGGAGCTTTCGGCACAGATTTATGCTCTGGTCGCTGATCGTGCGGTCTTTACTCCCCCGTCCAACCACCAGAAGTTTGAATTCTTCCGGGTCGCCGTCGGGCATAACGGATTTGACGGCCTTAACGGCGGCATTTATGACAGCGGGGACCAGGCCAAGAGATGCGCCATAATGTAGCCGCACGTCGGGATGTTCTTTTTGAAAAATGGCGAGTATTTCGGGGATATCATGTGTCGTGTGACCTGCATTATAAAGGGTTATGGGCTGGACAATGATTTCTCGCAGACCTTTGTCGTAGATATCCCGTAAGGCGGTCTTGATATCGGGTTGGTTAAATTCCAGAAAGCCGCCGGAAACTTGATGTCCCGGCATCTTTTCCTGAACTTTTTCCGTCAGATGATGAAATTCTTCTGCAGCTTGCGGAGACCGGCTGCCGTGACCACATAGCAGGACGGCAGAGGATGGCGGTTTTGTTTTTTTCATGCCTTAGTTTAGGCCGCATATTTTAATATTCAATTGATGTTTTGAAAAATATGTTCAGGCTGTTTTTCTAGCAAAATATGTCATGGCAAGCGGGTAGCAAAGACAGGCCGTCAGAAAAGAGTCCAGTGCAGGAATGGTGGTCAATGTGATCGCACCGCTGCCTGTGCTACTGGCGACCAGAATGGCCAATGCCCAGACGGAAAAGGGGATGACCGGAATGTCTTTTATGGTTGGGCCTGTTTTATATCCCTTGTGCATTTTTTCAGAAATAAGCTCATCTGTTATATATATTCCCGCGATGGGCGGAATTGTAATGCCAAGTATAATCAGAAAACCAACGAATAAATCCATGATTCCCATAAGGGCCAGAATGCCGCCAATCGTTCCCGCAGCGACGGTGATCTGCCAGTCGGCAAGTTTCGGGAAGAGCTGGGCGGCACTTAACGATGTTGAATAGAGGTTGCCGACATTGGTTGTCCAAGTGGCAAAGGCCATGACAAAAAGGGCGGGAATACCCAGCCCGGTTTGATAGAGGGAAGTAATCAAATCTTCCTGCCCCGTCAGAAGTCCCGGAATCCCGGCAAGAAGCATGATCAGGCTATTAAAAAGCATAAAACTGATGAAGGCGAATGTTACGGTCTGGCTTTTTTTGCGTAAATAACGGGCATAGTCGGGAACGATGGTTACTCCGACCATGAACGAACCGACCGTAATGGAAACGGCGGCGCCAAAACTGCCGATATTATCCGTCTTTTTGCCCGGTGCNNNGATNATTTCTGTGTAGGTAAANCCATCAAGNACAAAATAAACCCCCATGGCCAGTACGATTAACATCAGGGGGACNCTTATTCTGGCGAGTATGCTGATTGCNTTCAGGCCGAAAATTGTGGTGANGATCATCAGGGCGCANCCNGCGACCATAATGATTTCTTCNGCAACCTGNATGTCNAATAANTCCTGAAANGCGAGGGCNATGGCTTTGCCAAACAGGGACGCNGTGACCCCAAACCAGCCNAGCAGGGTCANGGCCATGATAAAGCTGATGATTAATTTGCCTTTGGGGCCAAAGGCACGGTCNANAATCTGATANGTGCTGAGNCGNCGNCGAACCGCNACATAGCTGTTTGCCGCGGCAATGANGGACAATATTATACCGCCNGTNACAATGGCNAGAAAACCCCANACAGTCCCAAGGGCCATCATGATTTTNGCCCCGCTCAGAAANCCGGGCANGGTGATGGCGATGCCGACCATGATGGCNGTNATCTGCCATGTGCTGACCGTATCCTCTTCGGGNACGGNGGAATGGGAATAGTTATCGGTTGCGTGGTCAAAGTNTGACATNATTTNAAGTCCCTGATAAAAAAANGACCCNCCCNANTATTTTNTTTGTTTNNGGGNGGGCCGTATTTCATNTATCCAATATTAGAATTGNACAGACGCCTCTANGCCAATTGAACGGGGCGTATTATTGACCCGNACAATGCCGATGCCNGCAAAGCCCGCCAGATCATTGGCTTGTCTTTCATCGAANANATTATTGGCAAATACGCCGATNGTATAATTTTCACTGCGCAAAGACAGNCGNGCATTTATATAATTTTTTGCAGGNACTGTATATATCGTGGCCCCATCATTAATCAGGAAGTCTCCNTGATGACGGTAATCCACACGGGCATACAGGTCCCATTCATCGGTCAGGGNAGTGTTATAATCCACAGATAAATTGATCGTTANCTTTGGCGCACCGGGGGAGCGTCCACCGTCATTGGCAATNTCGGCGTCGATATATCCNACGCCGCCNGATACNGTTAATCCNTCGGCNACCAAGGCNACGGCTTCAAGTTCAAAGCCGTTAATGTCGGATTCCGGNATATTGCTGGTNATGCGGAAAGGNGGNTCGATTATAATNGATGTTAGTTGCTGATCGGAATAATCNATATGGAATAAAGCCCCACTNANNCTGACCCGGCCATCGGCNANNTCACTNTTGAAACCAACTTCNAANTTTTTNGTNGATTCATTTTTNGTGGCGTTGCCCGTGTTGAAGAAACCATATCTGAAACCTTCAGCATAGGTCAGNTAGGNCATGAATTCGTCGGTCCAGTCATAGGANAATTGAACCTTTGGNTGAAAGTCCTTGTCTTTNTGTTTTTGGGTATCGATCATGGTTNATCCATCTGGNGANGGAACGGGGATAAANGCNGTNCAGGACATATCCGTACATTGGCTGGTATCATAATTATCCACATCATAACGTCCGGCAACGCTNAACTCCATTTTTTCGGTGANGTCATAGTTGACCTGCCCGAATATGCCCCATGCCTTGTCATGNTTTATATCCCGTCTGCTGAAGAAGGTCACCATGTCNGCCGGATTTTTCTCAAAACCNGTAAGCAGGCCACCCACATTCAGGAAGGTCTCGGACTCACGCCAGATATAGGATGATCCGATCATCCAACGCAGCTTTTGATCNGCNGAAGATGTCAGGCGGACATCCTGCGTGAAGACCTTGAAATTATCGGCCAGTTCCTGAAAGGAATCATTGAAAGCATCTCCCGGTCCNCCNACNGGGCCAAAGATAGATATNGCNGGTGGTTTTTGCCAGCTTACGGAGCCAAAGAGATCTTGATCAAGCTCGTTATATCCNGTGGTNGAGATCAAGCTTGCTTCACCTAGTTCTACTTCAATTCGNGCGGAAAAATNAACAAATGTGCGATTCTCATATCCAATGATACCCCGTTCCGGNCCNGGNACTTCCGCNGTNTCAAAGACATCAATGAGGGTCGCATCCTCCGGCAGCATTTCCTGCATGGCCGCGCCCGCCGTAATATCGGAATAAGAGGCTTTTACATCAATGCTTAAACCTTCATCTTCATACAATAGACGACCGCGAATGGTGGCTTGCTCCTCAAAATTAAGTCCTACGCCATCGGTGGTCTTTTGATTGCCGTCCGTATTGCGGTAATAGCCGTTCAGACGGAAATAGAGTTTGTCCTCGACAATTGGACCGGAGATGGCGGTGGATAATTTTATATCATTACCACTGGCAAAGGAGGCTTTCGCACCGATTTCCAGTTCGTTTGTCGGTTTTTTAGTGATGATATTAATGGCGCCTGCTATGGCCCCGGCACCATAGAGTGCGCCTTGCGGTCCTTTAAGAACCTCAATCCGTTCAATGTCATTCAAGGCACCTTGATTGATGAAATCCAGCGCACCGACCTGAACCCCGTCCACGACAAAAGTTACTGGCGCCCAGCCTTGCTGTCCCGTGGTAATGCCGCGCATGGAGATGAAGGTTACGCCCGCCCGGAATGTTTCCCGGATGGTCATATTGGGGGTCATGTCAAAAAAGTCCTGTACCTCGTCAATACCGGAATTTTTAATGGTCATACTGCTGAAGGTCGTGACGGAATCCGGCACATCCATGAGGCTTTCTTCGCGCTTTCTGGAGGTAACAACGATTTCTTCCAGTGTCAGTGTGTCGTTTGCGTCATCGGCAGCAAAGACTGAGCTTGTTGGTATTAAGAGGGCCAATGCCGTTGTGGTGGCTAGAATTTTTCTGTTAGTGAATTTCATGTTTCGTTTCCCGTAATGGTGATTTTAATTAATCTAATTCTTCTATTGGTGTGAAATCGGCATCTATGCCAAATAATCTTGGTCCGAATATTTTAAGGGCTTCCGGACTTCTCATGATTGGGGCTGCTGAGGTTCCGATGACTTTAATGCGCTGGCCATATCTTATTTGTTCCGCCGGAATAGGCTCCCCGGTTTCCCGGTCAACTGTACAGATCAGGTCCGGGACAATGGCGCGGATTTTTCCGTCCTGACGGGCCACCAGATATTCATTCTGGAACATGATTTCCATATGGGGTTGATCGCCCTCTATGGCTTCAAGAAAACAATGCCCCACTGACCAGCCGTGAGAAATTTCTCGTTTCAGGTCTGTGACTTTCCCATCAAACAGAACTTTGCACTGGTTGTAATATGGCGTGCTGCGCAGATAGGCGAGTAAACTGTCAACGGGGTTCATGCCTTCCCGGCCTTGTTGGATGGACTGGCCAATACCCATCGCCAGACTTAAAGTCTCTTTAACGGCGTACTCTTTGACCTGACGGCCTTTCATAGGATAACAGGATATGCAGGAAGCTGCGCCCATTTCGGTGGTAACCACCCGGGCAAACTGTTCAGCTTTTTTGCTGGTTTTGGTCTCGATTATAATGGAATCCAGATGTTCATTGGTCAAGGCCATGGGGGTGGCCGATATGCCGCCAATGGTGAACGTGACCATGTCAAGTTCAGGAAAAGCGCGGCCCATACCGTCTGCATCAATGATGGGCAGGCCTAACCGGGCTGCTGCGACAATGGGCACCATGGAATTTATGCCGCCCATTTCCATGGGTAAAATGGCATCTGCTCTACAGCCAAGCCTTTTTTCAAGTATTTCTACCGCATAGGCAATATCATCGCCACCAGCAGCTTTTTCAAGCATGATGGAAGGTGCGCCCAGCATGGCAGAGGAGAATATATTGGCATCGTCATCAAGGTCATCGACCTGTATGACTTTGGGTGGGCCGAATTCTTCAATTGCTTGTTTGGCGAGTAATCTTCCGATCAGGGGGTAGCCGCCGCCGCCTGCGCCCAGAAAGGCGGCACCACGGGCAATATCTTCCAGATTTTCCGATTTAATATATTTTAATTTTGTCATATGACCATATCTCCTACGGCTTTGACCCGCAGCCTGACGGCACCGCCGGGGAAATAGGCCAGCGGGGTTTCTTCGACTTCAAGAATCGATACGGTTTTTTCATTTGCACCCGCTTCGACAGCGCGGTTGGTGGCTTCGGCTTTTGCCATCTCCAGGGCAGTTTCGCGGCCTAGCTCTTCATAAGAATAGACTTTGTCAATTTCGCCGCCGATTTGGGCAATGGAAGCGCCGATGGCATTGGTATGGCGATACTTGATATCGTTGCAAGCCCAACAAACGACTTTTTGCTCAAAGAGTCATTGTTAGAAATG
>JAESPY010000177.1 GCA_016765435.1 Emcibacter sp. | reverse complement strand
GCTTTATTGAAAAACAACGCCCCCTGATGCCGGGCACCAAAACCATTGTCGCCCCCCATAATGTGGAATTTACCGCCACCCTGAAAAGCAACCCGGAAAAGGTCAAGGTCAGCTATCTTTATATGGCATTATCCACCATGAATGTGGACCCTATGCCAAAGGCAAATTACCGCATGTTTGTGGAAAGTCAGGAAGGCAACATCATTCCCGTTTATGTGGAAGATGCATCGGTGAAAATGATCGATCAAAAGACTACTCTGGATCAGGCATTTACCTTTAAAGGCTATCATGTCTATAATTATTCCAAAGGTCCGGCGATGGTCATCACGGGGATTAAATAAGCCAATGATGATGGGCCGCACCAGATATAATACAGGCCGGGACATATGCCGGAACGGGGGCTTTACCCTGCTCGAACTACTTGTGGTTCTGGTCATTCTATCTGGGGCGGCTTTTATGACGCTTAACATCCTGACCGATGGTTCGGGTCAGGTGCGCTTTGATGATACCAAAAACCGCCTGAAAATGATCCGCCGCGCCATAGCAGGTGATGTCATGCTATCGGTAAACGGCGAACCAATGCTATCCGGCTTCGTCGCCGACGTCGGCCGTCTGCCCAATTGTATGCAGGAACTGCTGGTGCGGACAGACATTGACTGTGATAATAATGCTGCTACGTCCGAAGATAATATTCCTGATTGGCAAGTGGATGATGTGGTCACTGGTGCGACTAAAACAGGCTTGTCATTCGGCTGGCGGGGGCCATATCTAAAAACCTTTGATAGTGTATTTCGGGATGGCTGGGGCAATGAAGACAGTGGCGCGAATAACTATGGCTGGAATTTCACGCATGTTGTAGAGGATAGCAAGAATATTGCCTTAACTCTGCAATCTCTTGGCCTTGGCGGGGTTGGGGGCACTTCTAGCCCCGTAGTTGATTTTGAGGTTGATTACCCTGCAACAGGAAATCTGGTTGAACGTAATGATGTTTTCGTTGATGTTTCCACCGTTGGAATGGGGGTTATTATACGGAATACAACAGCCTCTGATATAATGCTTTCTGAGGATACACTATGTCTCTGTATATACTATCCTGATGGCGCAACAACCATTAAAAATCAGATAGTAACGCAAGGTAACGCTGAAATATTGATTGCAGCAGGTGGCAGTGTTCCAATTACATTCTCGCGACCAACGACAAGTGATTATGCGTCGGCATCAGATAGGTTTATTGCCATTGGAAACCGGACAGTGCGTTTGATGGCATATGATAATACAGGGGATGTCTGCGAAACCACTGAATACAATAGTTCACCGTTCTTTCCCATCAAACTTATGCCGTCTCAGGATTTTCCAACAATTATCTGGGACGTTGAGGTGCCTTCACCATGACTGATATTCTGATATCCTTGAAAAATTTTCTGCCTGCCCTGACTGGGACCCAAGGGTCGTGGCTGGTTTTTGAGAGTGATGGCTTTACCTTGAGCGGGGCTGTGATTACGCAGGACAAACCTTTGCCTGTGATCCGGGCCAAGGCCTCATCGCGCAATATTGATTTTTCTGCCGCTGTGACGGAAATTGTTGACGCATTAAAAAAATCTGTGGGTAAAATTCCCAGCAGAGCCGCTTTGATTGCGCCGGGAATTGTCTCTGCCATGTTGGACTTGCCGGTTGACCCGCGCAGTCCCCGTTCCGATGACCAGATGCAGGAAATGGTCCGCTGGGAGCTGGAACCTCTGTTTGCCCAGCAGAATGAATTATGGCGGCTGGGGGCTGTTTTGATGGGACGGGGATTAATTACCGCCAAGCAGCGGCAGGAAATTCTGGTGGACCTAGAATTGTCTACAAGTGCCGGGGGCGGGCGGCAGCTTCGGCGGTTTGGTGAGATTGCTATTGAAAAGGGCTATGTTGATCGGGCCGAACTAGATCAATGCCTTCTGCTCCACGAAAATTTGGTCATGGTGGATGATGATATATTATGTGGCTGGCAGCCTCAGGTTATCACTGATGTGGATGGGACGGAAAGATATGTCTGGTACGCTTGTGGCATGGGCATGGGCCAGCGGAAAAAATGGGTCAAGGCGTTTGAGCGGAACAATATTCGCTTGATCTGGCTGTATCCCATGGTGGGGAGCTGTTTTCCGGCCCTTCATGTGGGCGAAGATAGTGCGCAGGAACGGATATTAATCGCGGTTTATCAGGAACAGATTGCCTGTATCCGTGGCACGTCCCGTCATGTGGTCTCCATGACCATGGAAAGTCGCAGCGGGCAGGATGTCACGGTCGAAGACTGTATCAATATCTGCCATGAGCATTTGCGTCCCGGCATTGAGAATATTAATGTTTACGGTATTGACCCCTCCGTATCTGCGGAATTATCCTCGCGTCTGGAGCGAAAAATTCAGACAATATCCCCGGAAAGTTCCGGTCTTGTCGGCGTGGCGGCGCATTTGTTTGCCGTTGCACCGCAGGCTCATTTGCCCAGAGTGGAGGCACAAGACCCTGCGCCGCCGCTTTGGAAAAATGCCGAGGTCCGGCGATTTGGGGCACTGGCCGCTGTATTTCTACTGGTGATCATTGTGGAAATCAGCTTGCAAATTGAACGGGCCGGACATGTGGAGCGTCTGGTCATGCTGGATCATAAATATAGCGAGGACATGGAATTAAGCCGTCAGATGCAGGGACTGAACAGTGAAGCCAATGCGTTGCAGAAAAATGTTAGTAAAAAGCAAATACGTCTGGCAGAGATTTCAAAGAACCTCTCGCTTGCAGAAGATGTTCTCTTTTATCGGCAGCGGTCCATACCGGGTCTTTTAAGAAGTATTTCTGATGTTATCGGAGATGAAGTTGTCATTGATGCCATTACCGAGGCAAAATCATCAGAGGGATATTTTCTGATAGAGGGTTGGTCCATGAGCGATACGGCGGCACAATTATTCATTGCTAATCTGGATAAAAAACTGCTCAGGTGGGATTTGACGGTGAGCAGTCAGAACCTGCGGCGCGGTCAAGGTCGTGCTGGCCATAATGGATATAATTTTTCGTTCAGGCTGGTGCCCAGAGTTCCGATGGAATTATCACTTGATTTTGACGGAATTAGCCGCAAGGGAATATTGGGTTGGGGAGTATCGGGCTAATGTGGAAAAAATTTCAGGATATGTCGCGTGGAGAGCAGAATAAAATACTTTTTATTCTTGGGCTGATTGTTCTCGCCGGTTATTTCGGGCTGCGCTATCCGGTGATTAACAAGGATATGAAACATCAGGAAAGCATGGCAAATCGCCGTGCGGACCGACTTGCCAAAAGAGTGGTCAAAATTGATGACCCAAAAATCTCGACGGTGCGACTTGGCCGTCAACTGGTGGCTCTGGATAAATCCATTCAGGACAAAGGGACGCGACTGGATGTTATTTCACGGCGTTTTGCCTCTTTGGAGGATGTGAAACAAATACAGGAATTGAAACTTGAACTATCTCAACTTGCCGAGCGTAGTGGGGTTTATATAACCAGTATCGGCGGGAATAAATTTGTAACCCGGGAAAATGATCGAAGTNTGGNNAACAAGGACAGTCAGCAGCTTTTAAAGGATCAATCCCGCAATCGGTATGAACGGCCGCTGACGACGATGAAGTCCCGNACAACCTATGTGGGTTTGATGAATTTTTTGGAGGGCCTTGGTACATTGAGCTATAATCTGACCGTTGTCCGTCTTGAGATTTCTGTCGATTTTGATGAAAAAAAACAAGAANTACAGTCTGGAACCCAACCTCTGGAAGTCAGCATGTTGCTGGCGTTATAGGGGTGAAATGGCAGAAAATTCTGAAAAAGACTANGCAGGTTTTAAAACTATCTTGAAAAATGCCGTTGCGGCGGGGGCATCAGATATTCATTTGACAACCGGATGGTATCCCATGTTTCGTCTTCATGGCCTTCTTGAAAAAGCGGATGAAAATACTCTAAGTCATAAGTTTATGGAAAATATTGCCCTTCGCTTGATGAATGACCGACAGAAAACGCTNTTTGAGAAAGAGCGAACACTTGATATGGGCTATTCTCTGGAGTCAAAAAGATACCGCATAAATTGTTATTTCGAGCGNGGAAAAATTGCGATTGCCATTCGTCATCTTGATGAAAAATTTCAGACCCTTGAGGGCTTGCACCTGCCGCCTCAATTGGCGGAGCTGGCCCANCTGAATCATGGCCTTGTGTTGGTCAGCGGGGCAACGGGTAGTGGGAAGAGCACCACGCTTGCGGCCCTGATAAATGAAATCAATATAACCCGTAATTGCCATATCATTACCATTGAAGACCCNATAGAATTTATCCATGATCATCATATGAGCCTTATTCATCAACGGGAACTTCATACGGATGTGACAGATTTTTCAAGTGCGGTCAGGGCTTCNCTGAGGGAAGACCCGGATGTTTTACTTGTGGGGGAAATGCGGGACGTTGAGACCATGAGGGCGGCGTTGACGGCGGCAGAAACAGGACACCTTGTGTTCTCGACACTTCATACCGGCAGTGCGGTGGGGGTTGTGGAACGTATGATCGGCACCTTTCCTGCCGATGAGCAGGTCATTGCNCGTCACAGGTTGGCAATGGTGCTAAAGGCCGTTGTTGCCCAGCAACTCTTGCCGACNATGAATGGCAAGGGACGTATTCCTGCGGTGGAAATACTCAGGGTGACAAAAGCGGTTGCTAATCTTATTGAAAGTGACAAGAGCCGCCAAATTCATTCCGCAATGGAATCCGGGCAGGCCGAAGGGATGCAAACGTTGGAGCAGTCGTTGGTTGCCCTTGTTCGTGAAAAATGGATTGACCGCCAAATGGCTCGTGCAAGAGCCCGTGATCCAGAGAATATCGACAAATTACTGCGATCGTATTTTTAGGGGGGATGGTATGGCAGTAACGGACACAACATTGATTAATGCGGGTATTCAGGCAGGATTGCTGGATAATNAAGATCTGGTGAAATATAGAATTCTGGCCCGGCGGGAACGTATGAAACTGATTGATGTGGTGACGAGAGAGGGCCGGTTCCCCATGTCCGCGCTTTATCAGTCTTTGGCGGATTTCAGGAATTTGCCTTATGTCAGTTCAAAGGATGTCGTTGCCCATCAGGAGAGCTTGAACAAGCTNCCCGCGAACTTGGTGCAACGGCGGCGTTTTCTTCCGGTCCGGGGCAAAGACGGGGAGATTGTATTGGCCTTGTCTGATCCTGATGATCAGGTGACGCTGGATAGTGCGCGCAGGATATTGGGCGGTGGCATAAAACCGGCTTTGGCAGATCCGGTCACGTTGGACACGGTCATCAGACGACTCTTGNTTGGGGCAGGGGGCGGCGTTGAAGAGGATGNNACCACAGACAGTATTGGATTGTTGGATGATATNATGAAGGAAGCNTACCTGTATAAGGCTTCCGATATTCACTTTGAACCGGANCGTAGCGGNATGCGGGTGCGTCTTCGGGTTGATGGCTATCTTCAGGAATATCGCCGACAGCTTTTACCCAATGAGGCCGAAAGCATCATTACCCGGATCAAGGTTNTGGCAAATATGGATATTTCAGAGCAAAGANCCGCGCAGGATGGCGGTTTCTCTTATGAAATGCAGGATTGGGATATTCCACAGACCGATATTCGCGTGGCGACCCTTCCTTGCCGCTATGGGGAACGCGCNACCCTTAGAATATTGGGNCAAGATACNTCGAGCCTTTCNCTTNGCCAGCTTGGTATGGCCGATGANATTCTGAAAGAGTTTAAAAAGGCCATNAGAATGCCCCANGGNATTATTTTGATTACCGGGCCGACGGGNAGCGGTAAATCGACAACTCTATATGCTGCTTTGCGGGAANTGAATGCGGATGANTTAAATATTNTGACGGTGGAAGACCCGATNGAACAGATTATTCCGGGCATTTCACAGGTTCAGGTTTCAAACAAACTGGGGTTCGCNAAAACATTNCGNTCNTTTCTGCGTCATGACCCGGATGTGATGCTGGTGGGAGAAATCAGAGATATTGAAACAGCGGANACGGCNCTTAAGGCNGCGATGACGGGNCATTTGGTGNTGTCAACATTGCATACCAATGATGTGGCCGGGGCGATAACCCGGTTNGGGGATATTGGCTGCGAAGAATATTTGATNGCATCGACAGTGATNGGGGTCATGAGCCAACGTTTGGTGCGACGGCTTTGTGTGGAATGNCGGGAAGAGTATAGTCCTTCGGATTCCGAGAAGAAAGCATTGGATATTGGGCNGCACTCAGAGGGGAAATTATGCCGTGCAAAAGGNTGTCCATTGTGTCTGGGAACCGGATACCGTGGGCGGGTCGGNTTATATGGTGCTCTGTGGGTGGATGCGGAACTGGCAAAACAGATTACCGAAAAGGCNACGGAGCAGCAGATACGGGATTCGGCTAACCATTATTATCCTATGATATTGGATGGGAGGCATAAAGTTCTGGACGGTTTGACCAGTCTGGATGAGATACAGCGGATCGGGCTGGTACGGGAGACTGTGAATGGCTAAATTTTCTTATCTTGCCCTGAATGAAAANGGCAAGGAAGTTTCCGGNGAAGTGGAGGCGTTAAATGATAAGGATGCNGCNGTTAANCTNNGGGCGCAATCTTTATATGTGGTTAAGGTGGAAGATGGNGCAAAGGCCCGTTTTNCAATGTCCTTTGGATCAGGAAAACGNAAACGTGANAAATTCAGCTTGNGGCAGTATTTCTTTACAACTGATTCTCACAAAGCCCTGTATTTCAGGCANATGGCGCTNATGTTACGTTCCGGTCACACAGCAGTTCAGTCTTTTGATATGTGCAGCAAACTGGTGGAACGTAAGAAAATTTCTAACGCNTTGAGAGATATGTCTATGTCNATTCAGGGCGGCGCAACGATAGCCAAATCAATGGANCAGCANCCTCGCGTNTTTTCNCCTCTGATGACNAATCTTGTNGCCAGTGGNGAGATGAGNGGGCAACTGGATATGGTGCATGACCNATTGGCGAGNAATTTGGAAGAAAGTGTTGAAATCAAAAGGCAATTGATAACAACGATGATTTATCCCGCNATTATATTGGGGTTATGCAGNTATGTTGTTTGGCTGATGTTNGCGGTTGTCGTNCCNAAATTTGTCTCCTTCTTTGCTTCGCATGGGACGGAACTGCCGCCGNTAACTCAAATGCTTGTCANNGTTTCCAATTATGTGGTGGATTATGGTCCAATGACGGGAAGTATCATTCTGTTCCTGATTTTTGCGACGCTTGCATCCTATACAACANAGGCAGGGAAAAAGGTTATTGACCGTATATTNCTCTCTACGCCTTTANTNGGGANAACCATTGTTAATGCGTCCATGNCCCGGTTNGGGNTAACTTTTNCCATGTTATTGCAAAGTGGGATGACGGTTCTGGAATCTCTTCATATNATGTCNCGGGTGCTGGGGAATAAAACNCTGTCNCATAATATGGATATTGCGGCAGAGTCTATTTTAGCGGGNCATAGTATGTCCCGTGGCCTNGAACAAAAATTNATTCCCCTGATGGTTACGCATATGGTATCGGTCGGGGAAAAAAGTGGNGANCTTGAGGCCGTTATGATGGAAGTAGGGCGTTTCTATTCCCAATTGTTAAGNGCGAGTATCAAACGCATGGTGGCCTTTATGGAACCCACGCTTATTCTGTTTGTTGGTGGTGTTGTNGGCTTTGTTTATCTGTCAATTTTTGAAGCAATCTTNAAAGCATCGTCGGGAGGATAACGAGNCTATGCCGGAGGTTNTGGAATTATTTCATCACCATATGGAAATTTATTATATTTTCAGCATGGCCTTCGGGTTGGTGATTGGAAGTTTTCTTAATGTTGTCATTTATCGCCTGCCTCGGATGGAGGAACGGGACTGGATTAATTCTGCTNTGACTATATTGTCTGAATATGGCTTTACGGTAACAGGACGTCGGTCAGATTTGGTCNGTGATGATTTTACATTGTCGTATCCGCCGTCATCCTGCCCTGAATGTCAGCAAAGAATAAAATTTTGGCAGAATATTCCTATCGTCAGCTATCTACTTCAGGCGGGAAAATGTAGCCATTGCGGGGGGCGTATTTCTTTGCGTTATCCGCTTATTGAGCTTGTAACGGGCNTCTTGTTCTTTGGGATATCCTTACGTTTNGGGATNAGTATTCAAGCTATCTGTCTTATGTTTTTTATCAGCATGCTTGTGGTCTTGAGTGCCATTGATTTTGACAGTCATCACTTGCTGGATAGCGTGACACTTCCGCTGATGTGGGGCGGGNTTATCGTGAATCTTTTTGGATTGTATGTGGATATAAACGCGGCGGTTATCGGGGCCATCGCGGGATATTCTTCCCTATGGGTAATCTATTGGCTTTATTTNCTGATACGCGGGAAGGAGGCTCTTGGATATGGAGATTTTAAACTGTTTGCGGCTTTGGGGGCTTGGGCAGGATGGCAGGCCTTGCCGTTGNTCCTNTTGNTGGCGACCGTATCGGGTTTGGTAGGTGGCACGTTATTGATGATTNTTGGCCGTGGACAGAAACTCGCCTTTGGGCCATATCTTGCCCTTGGAGGCGGGCTGATGATGATGTGGGGNNCGGANATNACNCAGAANTTTACGGTACTTATGGCAGGNTTTTTAGAATGAAAATGAAATATTCTCTGTTTTATATGATGGNCATCATACTGATGAATTTCTGTATTACGTCCACATCGGCGCGTGGGGAGCATGTCTTTAGCCCGGAAGATTTCCTGCGGGGGGACATCGTTGTCAGAAGCAAATGGCAATTCAAGCAAAAGGCCGTGCCGAAAAAACANTATTATGTTTTTTATATGGGGGCCAAATGGTGTCCACCATGCCACCNGTTCACCAAAAANCTNCGCGCCTTTTATGAGNAGGCANAATTACGNGGCCATNATTTTGAAGTTTTTTATGTCTCTTTGGATCGNACCAAAGAAGATATGCTTGCTTATATGCGTAGTGCAAAAATGCCGTGGCCTGCAATCGCGTATAAAAAATCCGGAAAAACCTTTGTTTTGTCTGAAATGTTGGGGCGTGCCCCGCCAGCATTGCTCATCATGGACAGAAAAGGGAACGTGTTGATCTCCAGTTATAAAGACGGGGTGTTGGCACCGCCGGGTGGAGCGTTGCAGGATTTTGCTAGACTTCTGGATAAAAATTCCTGAGTGCTCTGACACCGCATTTTCTCTTTTTATATATAAATTAAATATGAATAAAGAAAAGGAGCTTCCTGAATTCAGGAAGGGAAAAAATGTTTGGACATCAGAGAATATATTTGATCGCAACAGGTATCGTATATCTGACACTTATTAATTCATCGGCAGTCATAGCCGAGGAGGATAAAACCAGAAAACATCATGTAAACGACGTTGATTTTGAAGAAATTGTCACCACGGGGACAAGAACAGCCCGTACGCGGTCGGAAGTGGCTATTCGGACAGAAGTTATTGGCCGGGAAATGATTGATTATTCCGCTGCCCGTGACCTTGCGGATGTGATTGAATATTTGCCGGGGGCCAGAACGCAGGCGACTTGTCAAAATTGCGGGTCACTGGAAATTCAATTGTTAGGGCTGGGCGGCGGATACAATCAGGTTCTGTTTGATAAACAACCCTTGATGTCCGGGCTTGCAGCGGTTTATGGCGTGGAACAAATTCCGACTCTGTTTGTGGATAAGATTGAGATTGTTAAAGGCGGTGGATCGGTTTTATATGGTGCCAACGCGGTGGCGGGGGTGATTAATGTGATCCCCAGAGTCCCAGATAGAACAGAATACCGCTTAAGTGGCACGTATGAGAACATGAAAGGGAAGCCACTCTATAACGGTTCTGTGGTTGCGAATTTTGTGCCGCAAAGTGATAAATACCGTTTGGCTTTTTACGGTATGCATCAGAAAAATGACGCGGTTGATTATCATGATGATGGATATTCGGAGATAACCAAGAAAAATCTGGATGTGATCGGAACCTATTTGGTTTTCCAGCCGGGGGATAATCTGCGCGTTAATGTAACCTATCAGTTTACCGATGAATTTCGACGCGGGGGAAATCTGCTTGATCTGGAACCCCATGAAACCAATATCACAGAACAATTGCTGACAAAAAACCATCGTGGTGGGCTGTTCGTGGATTATGATGTTTCTACGCGCATTCATGTGCGTGCCGGATATTCTTTCGCCTTTACCAAAAGGGGAAGCTATTATGGTGGCCTTGGAGATGTGGTTGTTGATCAAAGTGATCCCTTATATGATGCTGTAGCTTATAATAATGCTCTTGATATTTCGCGTAAGCAGTACGGCGATACGGATGACAAGCTTCATTATTTTGACAGTCAGATTGATTATACTATTGGTGACCATGTGATTTCATCGGGGTTTCAGTATAAGGTTGAAAAGCTCTATGATGAAAATCAGGATGAGGCAGGTAATCTGGTTCAGGTTCAGCATGATGCGAAATTCGATAATGTCGGTTTTTTCCTTCAGGATGAATGGGGTATTAGTGAAAAGGTTAAATTTGTTGTTGGTGGCAGGCTTGATAAGAATTCCGAAGTTAGCGGCGTGATTATTTCTCCTCGTGCCAATATCTGGTATGCTCCTTTCTCTGACGTGAAAATTCGGACAGGAATTTCCACTGGCTTTCGGGCTCCTGAATTATTTGACGAGGATTTGCATGTGAGTACGTTGGGTGCCGATCAGATCAGAATTTTTAATCGACAAAATATCCGGCAAGAAAAGTCTGTGACCATGTCGGCAGGGATTGATTGGGAGCCTGAACAATTGGATGGTAGAGTTGATGTTGAATTTCAGGCCTACTATACACGGCTGACAAATACATTTGTACTGGGTGAAATTCAAACTGGATCAGATGGTTCATTATCTCAGGAAAGATATAATGCCGAAGGGTCCAAAATCGTTGGCCTTGAGCTTGATGTGAATTTGAAACCCATGAATAATATCAATATCATTGGCGGCCTATTTTGGAGCAAGGCGCGATATGATAACCTGCAGACAGTTTTTGGTGATGGTTTTATTTTACTCACAAGTGATAAATATCTGCAAATCCCCTCTTTTTCCGCTGCAATACAGACCATTGTCAGAATGACAGATACGTTTGATGTTTTTATCGGATTGAAATATACGGGCTCTAT
>JAESPY010000176.1 GCA_016765435.1 Emcibacter sp. | reverse complement strand
GACAGAGATGACGAAATCTATTATCCGACCCACGGCGCACCTATCGAAAACCCCAAGCCCTTTGTTAAAGCTCTCATCGCCCATCGCCATGACCAGGAAGGCCAAATCCTGACCGCCATAACAGAAGGTGCCCGGACCATTCCAGAAATGGTCACGATAATATACAGCGACATTCCCATCTTTCTCCACCCCGCAGCGGCAAGCTCCGTCCTATCCCACCTGATCCATATGGCCAATGATGGCCGAGTGACTTGTCAGGGAGAGATCAATAGAGATAGTAATTTCATAATCCCTTAATATTGTTCTTGTTTTGTTCTTTATTTTGAGTCTATACTATTGCCCCTTTTGCAATGAAAGACTCGAACGAACATCATGTTGGAAATTCCCACAGCTTTGCGCTGGCTGTATATCGATCTGAACAGTTATTTTGCCAGCGTAGAGCAGCAGCTTCAGCCACAGCTTCGCGGCAAGCCGGTGGTGGTGGTCCCCACATCCGGCACCGACAGCACCTGTGCCATTGCCGCATGTTATGAGGCCAAGGCACTAGGCATTAAAACCGGCACCATGATATATGACGCCCGGCGTATTTGTCCCACGCTGATGATCGTTCCGGCCCGCCACGATAAATATGTCGATTACCATCACCGGATCATGACCGAAATCGAACGCCATATCCCTCTCACCAAAATATGTTCCATTGATGAAGTCGCCTGCCGACTGATGGGAGATGAACAAAAAAAAGACAACGCTATTGCCCTCGCCCGGCGGATCAAAAAAGGCATTACAGATAATGTCGGCATCTGCCTAGGCAGTTCCGTTGGCATCGCCCCCAACCGTTTTCTGTCCAAAGTAGCCAGTAATTTACAAAAACCCGACGGTCTGACCGTCATTGAAGGCCAAGACCTTCCGGGATGCCTGCTTCATCTCTCTTTACGGGACCTGCCCGGTATTGGGCGAAAGATGGAACAACGCTTGGCAAGTGCCGGCATTACAAGCCTGCAAAGCTTTTGGGATTTGGCCCCAAAGCACGCCCGCAGTGTCTGGCATAGCGTACAGGGCGAACGTTTCTGGTACGCTCTCCACGGGATAGAGGTGTCCGAACCGCCGGAAACAAAACGCCATACCATCGGCCACAGCCATGTTCTTGCCCCCCAGATGCGCCCCCGGCACAAAGCCCGTATGGTCGCCCGCCGACTAACGGTTAAGGCCGTAACCCGGTTGCGCAGGCTTGGTTTTCACGCCAGTTTGTATAATCTTTATGTGCGCTATGACATACGCGGCCCCCGCGAGCAGACCCGTTGGCAGTCTCATGTCAAACTGCCGCCGACACAGGATAATTTTGCCTTTTTACAAGCCCTGAACCATTTGTGGGATGCCATCCCGAAAACACAGAATGCGGCACGAATTAAACATATTTCCATTTCTCTTTACGGCCTGATCCATGAAGAAGACATCATGCCGGATATGTTCGCAAGGCTTGAGGACCCCGTCGCCCGTAACCAGAAAAAGAATACCCAGCTGTCACAAGCAATGGACCGGATCAACGGAAAATATGGTCTGGATACCGTTGTGATCGGTGCCCTGCCCTGCCCCCTGTCGCCCCATACGGGCAGCAAAATTGCCTTCACCCGCATCCCGGAGAAAGCCGAATTTCATGAATGAACCTCATTAATCCCCTTGCCAAGCTTGACACCAACAGCTAAACCTCCATCTATAAGACGTAAATTCACGATAGCTGGAATAAAAATGTCCATACCCCTGACCGCGAATACCGCACCTTCAGATGCGGAACTTCTGGAAGAAATCAATCACTTACGCAAGGCAAAAAATGCCGTCATCCTCGCCCATTATTATCAGGATGGCAGGATACAGGATTTGGCCGATTTTGTCGGTGACAGCCTTGACCTGTCTCGCAAAGCCGCCTCCACAGATGCCGATGTGATTGTCTTTTGTGGCGTGCGTTTTATGGCAGAGGTCGCTAAAATCCTCAGTCCGGAAAAAACCGTAATTCTGCCAGACANGGACGCCGGATGTTCATTGGAAGACAGCTGTCCGGCGGATGAATTTGCCGCCTTCCGCGCCAAGCACCCCGATCATATCAGCCTCACCTATATCAATTGTTCTGCGGCGGTTAAAACCCATTCCGATATTATCATTACCTCCAGCAATGCCAAACATATCATCGACCAGATACCAAAGGATCAACCCATCCTATTGGCCCCGGATCAACATCTGGGNGCTTTTCTGGCNAAGGAAACCGGCCGTGACATGGTACTGTGGCCCGGTTCCTGTATTGTCCATGAACGTTTTTCCGAAAANGAGCTAATCAAGCTGAAGGCCGAAAATCCCAACGCGCCCATCGCGGCCCACCCGGAATGTCCCGCCCNTATCCTCAGCCATGCGGANCANGTNGGNTCGACCTCNTCNATCNTGAANTACGTGCTGGAAAGCGATGCGGATACNTTTATCATCGCCACNGAACCCGGCATTATTCATCAGATGCAAAAGTCCTCCCCGGAAAAAACCTTCATCGGGGCGCCCGGCATGGANGGNGTATGCAACTGTAACCAATGTCCTTATATGGCNCTGAATACATTGGAAAAATTGCGCAATTGCCTGCGTGATCTCTCCCCGGTCATTGAAATCAACGAACAAGACAGGCTGGCCGCTAAAGCNCCCCTTGACCGGATGCTGGAAATGTCGCCNCCCATGGCACANAACAGACCACCCACATCAGGTCGGGCTTATTAATATGACGACAGACAGCCCGCTTTTTAAGGAAGANTTGCGCCANTTTATCAAATCCGCTCTGGATGAAGACATCGGACGCGGTGATCTGACCAGNCTTGCCACNATNCCGGCNGATCAGCAATTGTCCGCCGCCATGGTCACGCGGGAAAANATNGTGGTCGCGGGCATGTTCATTGCCGTGGAAATCATCAANACNTGNGANCCGCTGGCACAGGTCGAGGTGATTGCNGGTGACGGACTGGACGTGATGGCGGGCAGNATAATCNTGAAAGTTACCGGNAATGCCCGNAAGCTGCTGACGGCGGAACGNACNGCNCTCAATATCCTGCAACATCTNTCNGGCATTGCGACCCTCACCCGNACNTANGTGCGNCANATCGAACATACGGACTGCCGCCTGCTGGATACCCGNAAAACCATCCCCGGATACCGGAAACTGGCCAAATATGCCACCCGTATGGGCGGCGCCATGAACCACCGNATGCGCCTTGATGACGGACTGTTGATTAAGGACAATCATANCGCNCGCCTTGGCAGTATCAANGAAGCGGTCCATNCGGCCAAAGCNTTTGATACCAGCGCCAGCAGTATCGGCATCACCGTGGAATGTGATACGTTGGAACAGGCCGCCGACGCGGTAGAGGCCGGNGCCGACCGGCTGTTGCTNGACAATATGAGCAATGANCAGCTCCGCANCGCTGTGGNAAAATATACCGGACAGGTCAANCTTGANGCATCCGGTGGTGTNACNNTGGATACCATTAAAAGCATTGCGGAATGTGGNGTGGANTNTGTCTCGGTCGGGCGCATCACCCAATCNGCNCCGGCNGTTGATATCGGACTNGATTATCTGGATTAGANNNTNANANNATCNCNNGNNCATNNGNAAGCTGANTTTGTGTAAAACACCTTCTGTTTCAACCCGTTTNCCATCCNTGATNGTNGGCGCATAGCGAAANTTTGACAAAGCTTTTATNGAGGCCTTGTTAAAAACATCATCGGTCGTTTCAATTATTTCTATATCTTTGACCTGNCCAAATNNATCAACTNTAAATTCTGCNATNACATAGCCTTCTCTTNNCANCGGCCNGNGCNNTATNGGGATAAGTCGGTNAAATTTTATANAGCGCNTCCAGNTCACGATCAAAATCTGTTGGACGTTCTTTTGCGACGGCGATGCAATGTTCCGTCGATTTTTCCTTCTTNCCCATTTTTTCATAAACATTCACCAGAAAGGCATGGGTCTGTAAAATCCTGTCATGGCCAGGAGACAGCTTTTTGTTATAAATATCCAGAACTTGTTCAAATTTTTCAGCAGCCCTGCTATATTTTTTAGACCCCATACTGATCTTAGCCTTCCAAAACAAGGCCAATGCCGTTTTCTCATGATGTTCGCCATAAACATCTACATATAAATTATAAGCTCTCCGAATATGTCGCTTTGCCAGACCGCGCTTACCATAAATCTGATAATATTGTGTCCCCAACACAAGTTCATAATCAGCCAAGATCTCATCCGGCATTTTCAAATTTTTGACAATTTTTAGCCCAATTTGAGCAGATTCCGCCGCCGCCTTAAAATTCTTAACATCAGCATATGCCTTGGACAACAACCCCAACTTTACCAAATAAGTTTTATCTTTCGGCACCTTGAGAGCATCCAGAATATCAATATGCTCCTGATATAATAACGCTGTTTTTTTTCTGTAATTCATCACCCCATACATTTGAGCCACATTAAAAGTGGCCGTGGCATGGGATTTTGAGATTTCCCCAAAAGCATCCGGCGTCAAGCTGTATATCTGTTCGGCAAGGATTAAGGCTTCCTCTGCATTGCCAGTTTGCAAGGTCCTTTGATAGTTTTTGAACAGGGCGAGGATATGACTCTTTTCATCGTCCCCCTCACCCGCAAATACGGCGTGTGGCACCACATGAACCACAATATATAGAATAACGATGAATAGACGTGACATGACTTCCCCTTATATTATTTTAATAATATAAGGAAAAACTATCAGAGATCAGATTGATTGCCAAGTGCATTGTCCGTTGCGGAAGAATCTTCCTCGCCGTAAATCCGGTCCACCATCCAACCACAAAATTTCCAGATGGCCCATGTCAACAGAATGGAAAGATAACCATCAAGGGCATAATGCCAACCAAGATGCACGGACCCAATCTGAATAAGAATAAGAAAGACAAGCATCCCGTAACCAATATATTTGCTGACCTGACGGCCGGATAAATATAGCAGGGTGGCAATGGCCACATGCATACTGGGCATGGCGGAGATACCACTGCCAATATTAGTGTCATTTTTCAGATAATCAGCCCACAACATGTCCTGAGTATTCAGGGCAAAAATACCAAAAGGGCTATCCTTAAACTGACCATTATATTGCTTCAAGGCCTCCATCAAAGGACCAAATATGGAAGAATCCCCGACCACATCCCCGTAATATACCGGACCAGCAGAAGACAGACCCACCGCAATCAGGGAGCCAATTAACGGCCAGATGATAACGAAAGCAAACAGAAATTGCATCCGGTCCCGGCCAAAACGTACATTGACAATCATCCACAGAACATAGGAATACATAATAAAAAACCACAGGTTATAGATAAAATTCAACACAACAGACGCAATGGCTGTACCAAATATACTGTGGGTAATCCGCCAAGGATCAACACCAAAATGAATGAACCGATCCGCCCGCATCAAAAATTCATCCAGATAAAAAGGCTGCACCAGATGGATGATTGATTTCATGGAAGAATACAGGGACAAAAATGTCGGCAGAAGAATCATAGGCAGCAAAAAGGCCGCCATATAATCAACCGTTAACCAGCTTGATAAAAAATCGGACTTGACCCGGCTCAAACCGCGCTCTCCATCGTCATAACTGTAATGCATCAGGGCGTAAGAGATGCCTTTAACAAAAACAACGACAAAAAGGCTCAGAAACAAAATATTGCCATAGAGGCTCGGCTTGAAATGACTGAGAAGATCCTGACTCCACATGGTTAAATAAACAGCAGAAATCTGTATCGCGAAAAGACACAGTAAAATAATATTTCCCTGTATCGTGGTTCGCGCCACCTCTGTTTTACCCTTAAAAACAACATCACGGTCCATTGAATAAGCCAATATATAATTTTTCACCTTTATCTTCCCCGAAAATACCGGGCAGGCATTAATAAATTACAAAGATATACTTAAAAAAACAGGTTGTTTTCCGCCTTCAAGCCGTGTTTTATCTTATGATGTCATCCAATGGGGGAACCCGCAAAACAACAGGCCTAAACCAGAAAATGACCATAAACCGCTCAAATTTTATTCTTCTGCTCGCTGCCTTTATCTGGGGCGTGTCTTTCATTTTTCAAAAGGCGGCCATGGAATATATGGGGCCGTTAAGTTTCAATGCTTTTCGGTTTTTATTCGGTGGTCTGGTACTACTCCCCCTGATTAACTGGCGACACCGGAAAAAAATTGACCGCCGACAAAACGGCTCCTCTTCGCTCATCAAGGGCGCCCTTCTCGCTGGTGTCTTTATTTTTATCGGGGCCGGGTTTCAGCAAAGCGGCATCCAATATACCACCATTGGCAATGCCGGATTTATCACCGGTCTTTATATAATTTTTGTACCCATCATCAGTTTATTCACGGGTCATCGCTATAAAAATGGTCTGTGGCTTGCAGTTTCTCTGGCCTGTGTTGGGCTTTATCTGCTATCGGGCATGGAAGGCCTGAATATGGCCTACGGCGACTTTCTGGTCCTGTTGGGGGCCATTTTCTGGGCGTTTCATGTAATCGTCGTTGATCATATGTCCAACAATCATGATCAGATCAAATTTGCCGCATTACAGTTCTTTGCCTGTGCCGCTTTCAGTTATCTCACCGCACTTTATATGGATGACAAGGCGATATTATTCACCTTTGATGAGTGGAAATGGGTGCTTGCCAGTGGTTTTTTTGCCGTTGCTCTCGGCTATACCCTGCAAGTCATTGGCCAGACCACATCCCCGCCCGCACAGGCCGCCGTCATCATGAGTCTGGAAGCTGTATTTGCAGCCATTGCAGGATATTTCTATTTTGATGAAATTCTGGGGCTAAGGGCGCTAGCGGGCTGTGGTCTCATGTTTGCCGGATGCCTGCTCACACAATATTACCCTCCTATCCCCCAAGAACATTAGTAGTATCTTAACTATTTAGTCAGTTTTCGCTGGTAGGCTTGTCTATTCTGTCCCCCGTAAAATAGGCAAATATAGATGTCCGACCACATGCGTAAAAATCAAAACTCTTCCGACCACAACACTGCCCTCCAAATACTGCTTGTGGATGACAATTTTATTAACCACGCCATTTTGGGCAGTATCCTGCGCGATCAAGGGCATGAGGTAACGACAGCAACGTCAGGACTGGCGGCCCTAGAGGCTTTGAAGGAAGATTTTTTCGATCTTATTTTCATGGACATCCAGATGCCCGAAATGGATGGCAAGGCCGCGACCCGAAAGATTCGGAAAATTCCCGGACCGAAATCTGAAATTCCGATTATTGCCTGCACCGCTGATTGTTCTGAAAGCCATAAAAAGGAATATCAGGAAATAGGCATGAATTCGCTGGTAAAAAAACCCATAAACAAAGCAGAATTGCTCAAGCTTCTGGATGATTTTTCAAATGAAATCCTTCATTTTTTCGCCGATTCCGCCAAGAAAAATAATGACCATAAACCACAAAAACCCGTTGCCGCCCTTGATGATCTTCTCAAGAAAATAGGTGGTTAGCGATTTCTTCCTGATCTTTTCTTGAAAAGCCCACCCGCCTTATATCGCCAAAATCAAAAACAGGCCGTTTAATCATGGCCGGATGTTCCAGAAGTAAATCAATAGCCCCCTGCGCCGTCAGAGTATCTTTTTGATCTTCGGGCAGCCTGCGCCATGTGGTTCCTCGCTTGTTCAGCAAAATTTCAAGACCTAACTCCTGTACCCAATTTTCTAAAAGGCTCCGCTCCAGACCGTCTTTACGGAAATCGTGGAACTGATATTCCAGCCCCTTTTCCGTCAACCATGCACGGGCTTTTTTAATAGTGTCGCAGTTTTTAATGCCATATATTTTTATCATCTTTAAATCCAATTCGGCTGCTTCCGGTTTTATTGCCGTAATTTTCTCAAAACTAAAATTGTAACGTTCCGCCTTTTTGTGCTGCCGTGCTTTTATTGAAAAACCAACGTCCGGTTTTCGCTTAAAAGAACACGGTGTTCAGCATGCCAGCGTACGGCCCGCGAAAGGGCAACTGATTCCGTATCACGGCCAATATTAACCAGTTCTTTGGGGGAAACGGTATGGTCTACCCTTTCCACCGCCTGCTCAATGATGGGGCCTTCGTCAAGGTCTCCTGTAACATAATGCGCCGTTGCACCGATCATCTTCACGCCCTTATCATAGGCCTGACTATAGGGTTTTGCCCCCTTGAAACTGGGCAGGAAGGAATGATGAATATTAATGGCACGACCCGATATATGACGACACATATCTTCAGATAATATCTGCATATAACGGGCAAGAACCAGAAGCTCTGCACCGCTATCTTCAAGAATAGCTTTGATCTGATTTTCCTGTTCCGATTTGGTCTCTTTGGTAATGGGAAGATGATGGAAAGCAACCCCATGCCATTCTGTGAAAGACCGTAAATCTTCATGGTTTGAGATCACCGCCTTAACTTCCACGGGCAATATACCGGCCTTCCAGCGATGTAATAAGTCCTGAAGACAATGACCAAATTTTGACACGGCAATGACAATCGGCATCGGGGTCGACATATCATGAAATTCTGAAATTGCGCCAAGCTTGTCTGAAATTGGCTCAAATGCTCTGCGAAGACTTTCAATATCTTCCATCCCCTTGTCTCCCTCATGGAAAGCAAAGCGAAGAAAGGCCTTGTTCAAACGCCGCTCGGTATGGTGGTTTGCTTCCGTGATAAACGCCCCCTGTTCCGCCAGAAATCCCGAGACGGTAGCCACTAGACCCGCCGCATCCGGCGACGTTAATTTCAGGACGTAATTCTTATTTATGGTCATACTCGTTATTTCCCGTAATAAATCAGGTAAAATCCATAGATTTTCAAACTCTTTCTTATGCCTCTTTCGACGGCAGAGCCAGACTTTTCTCCACAATCACGATCCGTACATCCCGTAATTGTTGGCAATATCATCAACAAAAGTGATATTGGCAAACCGCCGACTTAATGATCTTTAGTAAGGTTTAATTACGGAATATATGTGATCTTCGTTAACATATAATCTACTGCACTCATCAAATCGAATCCTCAAAACACCCCCCTTTCACAACCTGCCCCTCAGCGCATCATGCATTACAATTTGTAATATATTGTTGAGTTTTAATGGTTTGCCCCAATGGTCCAATTCCTGTTTGATAAGCTAGGGGAAAATTGCGAATTTGGGGAAATATCATACCTATAACAATCAGAAAATGCATAAATGATAGATAAACGTGTAAAAACAATAGCTTCCGCCGTTTCCGACATCCCTGATGGAGCCACCGTCATGGTCGGCGGCTTTGGGGAAGCCGGAAGCCCCATTGAACTTATCCATGCCTTAATCGATAACGGTGCTACAAACCTGACCGTCATCAATAACAATACGGGCAATGGTGAGGTCGGGCTTGCGGCCCTGATCGGTAACGGACAGGTAAAAAAAATAATTTGCTCCTATCCCCGTTCCAGCCATTCAACGGTTTTTCCCGAACTCTACCGGTCCGAAAAAATCGAACTGGAAATTGTCCCCCAAGGCACTCTGGCCGAACGCATTCGCGCCGGAGGGGCGGGAATTCCGGCCTTTTACACCGCGACCACCGTTGTACGCCTCTATCCGAGGGCAAGG
>JAESPY010000175.1 GCA_016765435.1 Emcibacter sp. | reverse complement strand
TGTAAGTCCAGTTGGTGAAACAAAACGCGCGCGCTCCATGTGGGGTATGCAGCGTACGTTGATCGCCAATCTGGTTGAGGGTGTTACATCCGGATTTACCAAGACTCTGCTCTTGGTTGGTGTTGGTTATCGGGCATCCGTACAGGGTAAACAGGTTAAACTTCAGCTTGGCTTCAGCCATGATGTTATGTATCCGATCCCCGAAGGCATTGATGTTAAATGTCCGGATCAGACCACAATCATCATTTCTGGTATCGACAAGCAAAAAGTTGGACAGGTTGCTGCAGAAATTCGTGAATGGCGTAAACCAGAGCCTTATAAAGGCAAGGGTGTTAGATACGCTGATGAATATGTCTTCCGTAAAGAAGGCAAGAAGAAATAATAGGTGCTCGTTATGCTTAGTAGACAAAAGTTATTTAATCGTCGCCGCCAGCGGGTACGGACAAGTATCAGCAAAGTGGCAGCAGGACGGCCCCGCCTTTCTGTACATCGTACAAACCAGCATATCTATGCGCAGGTTATTGACGATGCACAGGGTGTGACGGTTGCTGCAGCATCCACATTGGATGTTGACCTGCGGAAAAGCCTGAAAGTTGGCAGCAACGCAGAAGCCGCTGCACAGGTAGGAAAATTAATTGCAGACCGCGCCAAGAGCGCCGGCATTGATACAGTGGTTTTTGATCGCGGTGGATTTCTTTTCCACGGTCGCGTCAAGGCATTGGCTGATGCTGCGCGCGCCGCTGGTCTGAATTTTTAAGAAGGGAAGACAATATGGCGCGTTTTGAAAGAGATAACCGTCAGGAAGAAAGTGATCTGATTGAAAAGTTGGTTCACATCAACCGCGTGGCCAAAGTGGTCAAAGGTGGTCGTCGTTTTGGGTTTGCAGCTTTGGTCGTTGTTGGTGACGGCAAGGGTAAAGTAGGCTTCGGTAAGGGTAAAGCCCGCGAAGTCCCTGAAGCAATCCGTAAAGCAACGGAAGAAGCTAAAAAGAGCATGATTCGCATTCCTTTGCGGGAAGGCCGGACATTGCATCATGACATCGAAGGTCGTCATGGTGCCGGTAAAGTTGTTATTCGTTCGGCTCAGGCCGGTACGGGCATCATCGCCGGTGGTCCTATGCGTGCTGTGTTTGAAGCATTGGGTGTTCAGGATGTTGTGACCAAGTCATTGGGATCTTCAAATCCCTATAACATGGTTCGCGGTACATTTGATGCCCTGAAAAAACAATCTTCACCACGTATGATTGCCGCAAAACGCAGCAAAAAAGTCGGTGATATCGTTGGACGTCGCGGTGAACGCGAAGCTGTGGCTGAAGTTGCCCAGGAAGTAACGGAGTAATCTGATGGCTGTTAAGAAAACATTGAAGGTAACGCAGACCGGTAGCCCGATCCGCCGTCCAAAGGACCAGAGAGCAACATTGATTGGTCTTGGGTTGAATAAAATGCACCGTACCCGCGAGTTGGAAGATACCCCATCCGTGCGTGGCATGATCCGCAAGGTTCGCCACATGGTAAAGGTTGAAGAAGTTTAATTCCTTCCCATATGATATCATCATAGGGAAAAGGTTATAAGGTTTAGAACCATGAGACTTAATGAAATTGCCGATAATCCAGGCGCAACAAAAAATCGTAAGCGCATTGGTCGCGGTATCGGTTCCGGTAAAGGTAAAACCGGCGGACGTGGCGTAAAAGGTCAGAAATCCCGTTCTGGTGTTGCCATCAAGGGTTTTGAAGGCGGCCAGATGCCCATCTATCAACGTCTGCCTAAACGCGGCTTTAACAATATTAACCGGAAGACTTTTGTTCCGGTCAATCTTGGTCGGTTGCAGGAAGCCATTGATGCCAAAAAACTTGACGCTAAAAAAGCGATTACCATTGAACTGCTGCAAGAAGCAGGACTTGTTAATGGCGTAAAAGACGGCGTTCGTTTGCTGGCAACAGGTGAATTGAAATCCAAAATTACGATCGAAGTTTCCGGTGCTTCTGCAGCAGCTATTGCGGCTGTTGAAAAAGCAGGTGGAACCGTGACGGTTACTGCTAAGGCAGCACCGGCCGAAGCTTCTGAATAAAACGGCTACAGGGATAAAATTAGATGGCATCAGCAGCTGAACAACTCGCAGCAAATCTGAACTTCGGCGCCTTTTCCAAGGCAACTGAGCTGAAGAAACGTATCTGGTTTACCCTGTTTGCCTTAGTGGCTTACCGACTGGGGACATATGTGCCCCTGCCGGGGATTAATCCTGTTGAGCTTGCGCGGATGTTCGAGCAGAATCAGCAGGGTATTTTGGGCATGATCGATCTGTTTAATGGTGGTGCCATTCAGCGGATGAGTGTTTTTGCCCTTGGCATCATGCCTTATATCTCTGCCTCTATTATCATGCAGTTGATGACCTCTATTTCACCGACCATCGGTCAGTTGAAAAAAGAGGGTGAGGCCGGACGCCAGAAAATCAACCAATATACCCGTTACGGCACAGTCGTTCTGACTATTGTTCAGGGTTATGCCATTGCCAGCAGCCTGCAATCGGGCGGTATCGCCCTTGAGGGCGGTGGCGGCTTCTTCATTGCGACGACAGTGATTACCCTTGTGGGCGGAACATTGTTGCTGATGTGGATGGGTGAGCAGATCACGGCACGCGGGGTTGGTAACGGTATCTCCCTGATTATCTTTGCCGGTATTGTGGCCCAGCTTCCTTCGGCTATCGTGGGCACTTTGGAGTTAAGTTCCAAGGGACAGCTTGGCGGTCCACTGGTAATTGTCGGTTTGATTGCCATGGTCATTGCAGTGATTGCTTTTATCGTCTTTATGGAACGGGCACAGCGTCGGCTGTTGATCCAATATCCAAAACGGCAGACGGCGACTGGCGCGTCAAAGGGCGAACAGTCCCATATGCCGCTTAAACTGAACACAGCGGGTGTTATTCCGCCGATCTTTGCCTCATCACTGTTGTTGATGCCCATGACCATTGCGGGCTTTGCAGCGGAAGGTGGCCCGGAATGGATGACGACAGTCACGACATTGCTTGGGCCCGGACAGCCGCTTTATATGGCTTTTTATGCGGCAGGTATTATCTTCTTCTGTTTCTTCTATACGGCGATTCAGTTCAACCCGGAAGAAACAGCGGATAATCTGAAAAAATATGGTGGTTTCATTCCCGGTATTCGTCCGGGTAAAAATACCGCCAACTATCTTGATTTTGTTTTGACCCGTTTGACGGTTGTTGGGGCCATTTATCTGACCCTGGTTTGTTTGCTGCCGGAAGTGCTTCGGGCCAAATATGCCATCCCGTTTTATTTTGGTGGGACGTCGCTTTTGATCGTGGTGAGTGTGACAATGGATACAGTGGCTCAGATTCACAGCCATTTGATGGCCCATCAGTATGAAGGGCTTCTGAAGAAATCCAAAATCAGAGGCAAGGGGAGACGACGCAAATGATTATCATTCTACTTGGCCCTCCTGGTGCCGGAAAAGGCACACAGGCAACACGAATCATGAGCAAAAATGGTTTGGTTCAACTGTCGACGGGCGATATGCTCCGGGCGGCGGTGGCGGCTGAAACAGAAGTTGGCAAAAAAGCCAAAGAATTTATGGAAGCTGGTAAGCTGGTCACTGATGAGATCGTGATTGGTATTATTGCAGACCGCATTGAGGAAGAAGATTGCAAGGATGGTTTCCTGCTTGATGGCTTCCCCCGGACGGTTGCTCAGGCGGAAGCTCTGGACCAGCTGCTGAAAGATAAAGACCTGAAAGTCGACGCTGTTGTCGAGATGAAGGTCGAAGACGAATCTCTTGTTGACCGGATTACGGGGCGCTATACTTGTGCAAACTGTAATCAGGGTTATCATGATACTAACCTCAAACCACAAAAGGCTGACGTGTGTGACAGCTGTGGTTCTACGAATTTCAACCGCCGGTCTGATGACAATCGTGAAACGGTCGTCTCCAGATTAGCAACTTATCACGCACAAACCGCACCTTTGCTCCCGTTTTATAGCGCGCAGGGTGTATTGAGAACCATTGACGGAATGGCTGACATCGACGATGTCACTGTTCAGATAAATGATGTATTGGATAAGCTGTAGGCCTTGGCATAAAAAACTTGTTAAAAGTTTTATCTCTAAGGTTGACTGTGGCTTTTTAATACATATAATCGCGCAACTTCTCGGATTAACTCTCAAGGGTTAACCGGGGTATTGCTGTATTGTGAATTTTTAGATCGGGAGAAACGATCGTGGCGCGTATTTCTGGCGTGAATATACCCACCGGAAAAAGGGTGGTAATTGCATTGACTTATATCCATGGGATTGGTCCTGCAGTATCGAAACTAATTTGTGAGAAAGTTGGGATTAAACCTGAAGTTCGGGTTAGTCAACTAAGTGATTCGGAAGTGATCAAAATCCGCGAAACAATCGATAGTGATTGTATGGTGGAAGGTGATCTTCGTCGGGACACGGCTATGAACATCAAGCGTCTTATGGACCTTGGTGCGTATCGTGGCCTGCGTCATCGGAAGAAACTTCCCGTACGTGGTCAGCGGACAAGTACAAATGCCCGCACCCGTAAGGGTAAAGCCGTCGCTATTGCCGGCAAGAAGAAATAAGGTATCGACAAATGGCTGAAGAAAAACGCGTAAAGCGCAAAGAGCGCAAGAATATCACAAATGGCGTTGCCCATGTGAATTCTACGTTTAACAATACCATCATCACCATCACAGATGCCCAGGGCAATACTATTGCCTGGTCAACGTCTGGTGTTATGGGCTTTAAAGGGTCTCGGAAGTCTACGCCTTATGCGGCGCAGATGGCAGCGGAAGATGCTGGCAAAAAGGCACAGGAACATGGCATGAAGACGCTGGAAGTTGAAGTTAAGGGACCCGGCTCTGGCCGTGAATCAGCGCTTCGGGCTTTACAGGCGATTGGATTTACCATTACCACCATTCGTGACGTGACACCTATTCCCCATAACGGATGTCGTCCACCAAAACGCCGTCGAGTATAATATTAAGTTATAATATTCAAGGCATTTGGGCCCAGAAACTTAAATAAAGGTTTGAACAGTGATCCAGAAGAATTGGCAAGAACTTATTAAACCGTCTACGCTCGACATCAAACAGGTTGGTGAAGAACGCCGGAAGGTAACTATCGTTGCAGAACCGTTGGAACGCGGCTATGGCATGACTTTGGGCAATTCATTGCGCCGGGTGCTATTGTCATCGCTTCAGGGTGCGGCGGTAACGTCCATTCATATTGATAATGTTCTGCATGAATTTTCTTCTATTCCGGGTGTTCGGGAAGATGTTACGGACGTTGTCCTGAACATTAAGAAGATTGCCGTCGAAATGGAAGGCATGGATAAAGCCCGCCTGACGCTTCAGGCAACCGGCCCCGGTGAAGTTACGGCTGGACAGATCAGTGAAACCGCTGATGTGACCATCCATAACCCGGATTTTGTTATCTGTACGTTGGATGATGGTGCGGAGCTTCGTATGGAACTTACCGTTGAAACCGGTAAGGGCTATGTTGCGGCGGTTAATAACCGTCCCGACGATGCGCCTATTGGCCTGATCCCTGTTGACAGTCTGTTCAGTCCGGTTAGCAAAGTAAGCTACCGTGTTGAAAATACCCGTGAGGGACAGATTCTGGATTATGACAAGTTGATCATGACCATTGAAACTGACGGCACGATCACACCGGAAGATGCGTTGGCCTTTTCTGCACGTATTTTGCAGGATCAGCTTCAGACATTCATCAACTTTGATGAGCCGGAAGATACCGCGACTGAGAAAGAATCAGACGAGCCTGACTTCAACCGCAATCTTTTGCGGCGTGTTGATGAGCTTGAATTGTCAGTTCGTTCTGCGAACTGCCTGAAAAACGACAATATCGTTTATATCGGTGATCTTGTGCGTAAGACAGAGGCAGAAATGCTTCGCACACCGAATTTCGGTCGTAAATCATTGAATGAAATTAAAGAAGTCCTGTCCACCATGGGTCTACGTCTTGGTATGGATAATCCGGGATGGCCACCAGAGAATATCGAAGAACTGGTGAAAAAAATGGAACAGGAATTCTAATTTTTGAATTTTTAATGGGGTAGGGTCTTTATAAAGAGGATACCCCCTCAAGGAGTAAGAGATATGCGCCATCGCAGAGCTGGGCGTAAGCTGAATAAAACAAGTTCACATCGTAAAGCGATGTTTTCTAACATGGCAAGTGCCCTTTTGAAGCATGAGCAGATTGTAACAACCTTGCCTAAAGCCAAAGAACTGCGCCCGATTGTTGAGCGTTTGATCACATTGGGCAAACGTGGTTCCCTTCATGCCCGTCGTCAGGCCGCCGCAAAGCTGCCGGATTCCGANAAGGAAATCGTGCAGAAGTTATTTGATACATTGGCGGAACGTTATAAAGAACGTGCCGGTGGTTACACNCGTGTTCTGAAAGCTGGTTTCCGTCATGGTGACGCGGCACCGGTTGCGGTTATNGAGCTTGTNGATCGTGATGAAGATGCCAAGGGCNTGAATAGTGGTCCGGTTATCGAAGTCGAAANAGACGATACCGAAGCNGCCTAAGCACTTTNGTGTCCAAGAATTTNAAAGCAGTGCCGAGGGTTATCCTTTGGGGCTGCTTTTTTTTGTTGTATTTTATCTTGCGATCAAAAATACAACTTCTATAATCCGGNTAACTTTTCTTCACTATAAAAAATCAAGGACTAATCTGATGGCTCTCAAAGCTGGCGTCGTGAGCGGCGAAGACTATAATCAACTTGTCAATGCCTGTAAGGACGGCGGCTATGCGCTGGCGGCGGTAAATTGTGTCGGTACTAACAGCGTTAATGCTGTTATGGAGGCCGCTGCTCGGAATAAGAGTGATGTCATCATTCAGTTTTCCAANGGCGGNGCGCAGTTTTATGCCGGGCAAGGCATGGAAGATGCTTTTCAAGCCAAAGTTTTGGGTGCGGTTGCGGCAGCACANCATGTGCATCTTCTNGCNGAACATTATGGCATCTGTGTGGTGCTGCATACGGATCATGCCAACCGTAAATTGGTGCCATGGGTGGATGCGCTGATCGATCATTCCGAAGCTTATTTCAAAACGCATGGTCGTCCGCTTTATACGTCCCATATGCTTGATCTGTCCGAAGAAGATATTGATGTTAATTTAAGCGAATGCGCCCGCGTGTTAAAGCGTATGGCCCCNNTGGACATGAGCTTGGAGATTGAACTGGGCATAACCGGTGGTGAGGAAGACGGTGTTGGTCATGAGATTGACNCCGATGCGGATAACTCCCATCTGTATACCCAACCGGAAGACGTCTTGAAAGCCTATGAACTCTTGACACCTATCGGNCATTTCTCGGTCGCGGCNTCCTTTGGTAATGTGCATGGGGTNTATAAGCCCGGCAATGTNCAATTGCGNCCGGAAATNCTGCGNAACAGTCAGGCCTTGGTNACGAGCNGNCACGATACGGCAAAGAACCCNNTGAATCTTGTNTTTCATGGCGGATCAGGTTCGGAAAAAGCCAANATTTCNGAAGCNCTGACCTATGGCGTGTTCAANATGAATATTGATACCGANACCCANTTTGCTTTNTCNGAAGCCGTGGGCAAATATGTNGAANANAACGCNAAAGCCTTNAAATATCAGATCGANCCNGAAGATGGNACNCCCTANAAAAAACAGTATGACCCGCGCAAATTNCTTCGGGCCGCTGAGCAGGGCTTCATNGCCCGTCTGGATGAGGCCTTTGCCGATCTNGGGTCCGTCGGCAAATCATTGGCGGGATAAAGCGNCGTTAACGGTTAATCTTTNATNGNNATNGTTACAGAATCATTNTCGCGANNGAACAGATTGGANGGGAATGACAGGNNAACNGTTGTTCCTTTTNCGANTGTNCTTTGTAANTCCATNGTCCCGCCGTGCATTTCGGTNAATTNTTTCGCAAGATGAAGNCCCAGNCCCACCCCCTCATGGGNGACTTGGGAGCTGTGNCGGGATTGTCCAAAGGGTTTGAGGACCGCNTCAAGATCTTTTTCNGGTATGCCGATNCCNGTATCGCGNANNTGGANGACAAGNGCGTNATTTTCTTGTTTGNCGCATATGAGGATCGTNCCNNCTTGGGNNAATTTAACGCTGTTGGATAACANATTGAGTATAATTTGTTTCAGCCGTGTTTCGTCGGCCATGAGGGAGGGCAGATCCGGCTCGATTTCAATGGTGAGGGAAATATCTGCGGCTTGAGCGCGACTTTTTATCATTTGCACACAAAGATCAATGACGGTTGGAATATGCGTAGGTTTTGTATGTAGTTCAATGTCGCCTAATTCAATACGTGAGATATCAAGAATATCATTGATGATGCCCAAAAGATGTTCCCCGGCACTATGGATGTCATTGATATAATCCACATAACGTTCGTTGCCCAGTTTTCCAAACATTTCTTTCTTCATTATTTCGGAAAAGCCGATGATACCATTGAGCGGGGTCCGAAGTTCATGGCTCATATTGGCCAGAAATTCGGTTTTGCTCCGGTTGGCATATTCCGCGGCTTCTTTGGCGGCCAGAAACGCCTATGTCCGTTCCTGTATCTTTTGCTCCAGTATTTCATTTTGCTGGCTCATGATTTT
>JAESPY010000174.1 GCA_016765435.1 Emcibacter sp. | reverse complement strand
TCCACCGCCGTTGTCTCCACCGCCGTTGTCTCCGCCGCCGTTGTCTCCGCCGCCATTGTCTCCACCGCCGTTGTCTCCGCCGCCGTTGTCTCCGCCGCCGTTGGAAAGGGCACTCGTGCCACCAAAGCCATCGAGTTCTCGGGCGTTTGGTCCCAGAGCGGATCGCGTATTGGGGGTTACAAAGAACTGGTTTAATGTTTCTGCTGTAAAATCGTTATTGAAAACACGACCCGTTGCGGCTGTTCCTCCGGGGGCTAAATTTTGCAACATAGCAAAAAGCTGCTCATTGAGATCATCTTCCATATCGCTTATATCAACGGGAGATAATATGACGCCAACAATATAGGTCTCTGACGGGCCGTCAGATTCGAATTTCATATTAATGGTTTGGTCGTCACCTTTGATCAATGTGGTGAGAAGCCATCCGCCGACATCATTTTTCTGTTCGAATCCCAAAGAGACAGGCATGAGATCAGAATTTGGTTTGTTGCCTTCGGTTCCCACAAGGCTGACGCCATTGGCCGATAGTTTGGCCCATTGGGGGTTATCTGTTTTTGCGGTGTCAATGACCCGGATTTGATGACCATTCACGCCGAACCTGTTTCCGAATGGGTGTGAAACCTTGGTGCCGGATGGTAGGGCGGTTGTAAAGACATACAGGCGGTAATGGCCTTTTGCCACCTCGGGAATACCAAAGGCGCGTACATTTAAAATGCCATCTTTCAGGAAATCATTTTCTTTTGAGGCTTGTAGTGCCACAAGGCCTGAGCCGTCAATACTTCCACTTGCTGGGGTAATACGGATAAATCCCCGGTGAGGGATTTTTTGGACAGGGCCAAAATCCCATCCTGTATCGCCAAAGCTTAATCCGAAATCTGAAATAGAGGCAAACGGCATACTATAGGCCGATGTGGCGGAACGGGCGGCAGCGTCAATAACGCGGGCAGCGGCATCCTGCAGGTTATGGTCATTTTCCACAAGGCCACTTGCGCCAAGGCCACTGAGTACTGCGGAAGCAAGGTGAGTTATCCTGTCTTGCTGACCCGCGGAACGGTCAAAATATTGCTGTAAAATTCTTAGAGATTCTTCAGAACCGTCGATGGCCGCGTAAACGGCCTCTTCCAGTGTGATGGGTTCAATCTTTTGAGGTACAATTTGTGACCGTGGCATAGCTTGTGAATTATGGGAAAGGACAGGGGCTATGGCTGGCTGGGAATAGGTTGTCCCCTGAGGAACCAGAGTCGTTTTTAGGGCTGTGATAGGCAAGGCAGTGGGCCGGTTACGTGCAGATTCAGGATTTGCAACAATAATGCCGGATGGATCGGACTGTATGCTGCTGTCCATAGCCATCTTTTCATTGATGGTCAGAAGATCTATCTGATCTTGTAGCGCCTTTTGGCTGCTTTCATTGCCGATAAGGTCATTATAGGCCCATGTACTCAAAGCCAATGTGCTTACGACAGCTAATAATTTATACTTTAATTCCATTAACCTTATTCCTGAACCAAATACGCGTTAGTAATCAGTCCTTTTTTATTCCCATGTCCTTGCCAAATCTTATTTTAGCTTCCAACGTCTTAAAATGGTGATAAGATTCAAGGTTAAAAATGCGTGAATACCATAGCTATCGCCACTTATATATAATATTGTAGCTGGCGATAAATTAATATGGCATTAACAACAATTTATAGTTCCAGATAAAATAAATATAAGGCGAATATATGACGATAGAAAACGTACTGGAAAATTTGCCGGATTTGGAGGCTGGATGGGTATGGTTGGCCGGTGCAGGCCCCGGGGATGTTGGACTTTTGTCCCTGTTGACTCTTAAGGGAATGCAGCAGGCAGATATTGTCATCTATGATGCTTTGGTCAATCAGGAAATTCTGGATTTGGTAGGCAAGAATACGGTTCTTGAATTTGCCGGAAAAAGGGGCGGCAGGCCGTCTTTGAAACAGGCTGATATATCTGAACGGCTTGTGGTCCATGCCAAGGCGGGAAAGAAAGTTCTCAGGCTTAAAGGAGGAGACCCTTTTGTTTTTGGCCGGGGCGGGGAAGAAGCGCGGCGTCTGGTGATGTCAGATATTCCTTTCCGTGTGATTCCGGGTATTACAGCAGGCATTGGCGGGCTTGCCTATGCGGGGATACCAGTTACAGACCGGCATACAAACTCTGCGGTGACGTTCCTTACGGGGCACGGTGAGGATGGGGGGTTGTCCAAGGATATTGATTGGGATGCGTTGGCCAAATCGTCCCCTGTGATTGTGGTTTATATGGCCCTGAGTAGAGTAGAATTGATGTGCCAGCAGTTCTTGGATTCTGGCCGACGGCCCGATGAAGCCATCGCCATAATCAGCAAGGCCACAACTTCAGAACAACGGGTATTGGAAACAACTCTAGCCTGTGCCGCAGAAGATGTTAAGCGGGCAAAGCTGGAAGCACCTGCGATGATTGTTTTGGGGGAAAATGTTAAGTTGAGGTCTGGTCTTGATTGGTTAGGGGCAATGAAGGGGAAAATTTTAACGGCAGACTTATCTGATATTGTGCCACAGGGGCAAAAGTGACAGGTGATGCGGCTTTATATATATCATATATATCTGTTTAAAATATAACGGAAACTGAGGAGAAGGGCCGCTAGCATGGTCAATATCACATAGATTATATTTTTATATGATTCCGCGATGAGACCAAACAGAATTTTGCCCTCCCGTTTCAGGATGGCCTTTTCTTTGTCTGTTAGGGGCTGCTCTATTTTTTCTATGCGATTGCCCCATAAGTCCCTCTGTTTTTTATAATTTTCTGTTTCCATGTCAAACCCCAGCTGCATAATATTAGCGATTCTTTTTTTGTAACCGAATATCAGGTCCTTAGACGTAAAATATATGGTTTGTAGCAGGGGGTCTTCTTTGAAAGAATCCAGGGCGGATCCGACAGAGATGTTCTCGTTATCGTCATTTTGTTCATTGTCGAGGATAAGGTCACTTTGCGTTTTCTGAACGGGGTTTTTGATCGGAAAGCGTGTTAGTTTATTACTGTCTATATCCGGTTGTTTTTGGGTGCCGTCATTACTTTCATTAAAAAGATCGTAGTCTGAAGTGTCCCGACTTATCAGTTTCTGTTTGTTCTTAGGATTTTGATAGCTTGATAAATTATTATAAATAATAACCCTATGATGAAGTTCATAGTTGTTTTTTAGCGTGTCCGTGGACTTGATAACAGTGGCATTGGCGTAGTATGCGGGCACAAAGAGGCCAGTCAAAAACATCAATATTGTAAGTATGTTTAATCGCATATTATTAAAAAAAACCTTGATCAGGATAATTCAACGCACATTTAAAATAATATATTAGCGGCAATAGTTAAAGATTTTTTTAATTTTTGAGTGCTTTTTGGCAAATTTATTACGATTTTATCCGGAAGTTGATGCTGTTCATAAAGTTGGGGGGTATATTTCAAGCCTCTGAATTAATCCGGCAGCACCTGACCCAGTACCCTAAGCGTGTTTCCACCCATGATTTTATAGATATCCTGTTCGGAAAAATTCTGTTTCATAAGTTCTTCTGTGATCAGAGCCATGCCGCTGACATCAAAGGGAGATTCAATGGCGCCATCAAAATCAGAGCCAAGAGCCACATGATCCACCCCGACGAGGTCGGTAGTATATTTGATGGCCTTGACTATGGCGGCGGCACTGAAATCACATACGGCTACATCCCAGAAACCGATGCCAATAACACCACCAGTAGCGGCAATGCCTCTGATATGGTCATCACTCAGGTTGCGTTGATTGTCGCAAACCCCGCGAACGCCAGTATGGGAAGATACGATGGGGGTGGTGGCAAAGGCCAGAATGTCATCAATCAGGGTGGGGGAGGCATGGGCAATATCAATCAGCATCCCACGTTGTTGCATTTCCTGAAAGACCTGTCGGCCAAAGTCTGTCAGACCGCTGAGGGTGAGCCCATGTGCAGAGCCACCAAGCTCCGTATCGAAAAAATGAGTTGCCGCCATCATGCGAAAACCAGCGTCATACATGACTTGTACGTTGGCGATGTCGCCCTCTAAAACCTGCGCGCCTTCTATCCCCAGAAAACCGGCGGTTAATTTGCGGCCTTGCTTGCGGGCTGCGATGAAATTCGCAAGGTCGTTTTTGTTTTTGATAGTGATAAACTGCTCACCGGATTTTTTGGCNAAATCATGNAGTTTAGCGGATTGATACAGAGCTCTTTCTTTCAGACTAGTCAGGGTTTTGAAGGGCCAATGTTGTGCTAGGGCGAGCAGGGTAATTTGGTCGTTGTCTGCCGTNTTNTTGTGGATATTTATGCCCTTTGGTACTTTGCTGACAATGGTAAAGGCTTGAAGGGAAAGATTGCCTTCCTGCATCCGGGGCAGGTCAACAAGACCATANTCATTCTTTTTCAGGAAATCACGGTTCCAGAGNAGAAAATCAGCATGCAGNTCNACGACAATNANGCTGTNATGCAGTTTTTGGGCGGCTTCACTGACGTGATAAGGGGCAGGATTTGTTGCCTTGTTCATGCTGCCATCCATTCGGGTGGCATATTGGGGCAGGCCAATATAATATATAGCCACAAGCACGACGGTTAAAATTATAAAGAATATTTTCAGNTTTCCAAAAGNTTTTNGCATTATAAATTTACCCGNTTCATNTCAATCATACGTTTGATTTTTAGTATGGCGGATAATANGTNNCAAGGCAATNAAAAGATAATTGTCCACAGGCAGTTGATCTTTGATTTATTATCCGATACCAGTTGAGATATAAATCTNAGGAAGAATGTGNATGCCNACNCCCAATATGAAAANATCTCAGGAGAATGATACGACAGGGATGTTGTATGCATTGGGGGCTTTCCTAATGTGGGGTATGGCCCCAATTCTTTTTAAAGAATTGTCCCATGTTCCCGCAATGATATTTCTGGCTTGCCGGATGATTTTGTCCTTTATATTTCTTTTGGGCCTTCTATTTTTTATGCGGACGCTGCCGACGTTCCTTGCGGAAATACGTCAGATTGTTACAAATTGGAAGCTGTTGATGCTGATTTTTTTATCATCGGCTTTGATCAGTTCCAATTGGCTGGTTTATATTTGGGCGGTGGCGAATGATAATGTGCTTGAGACCAGTCTTGGCTATTTTATTAACCCGTTGATGAATATTGCCTTGGGGATGGTTATTCTTGGGGAACGATTGAGCAGGGTTAAGATGTTGGCCGTTGCGTTGGCGGCGGTTGGCGTTCTCTATATGCTGATCAACGGTGGCAGGTTTCCCTGGGTTGCGTTTTATCTGGCGACATCTTTTGCCGTCTATGGCCTGATCCGGAAGAAAGCGGTTGTTGGGGCTGTCATGGGGCTTTGGATGGAGATGTTTATTTTGTTGCCAGTGGCATTTTCATATCTGTTTTATATGAATTCATCCGGGCAGTTTGACGGGGGGAGTTTTGATGATTATACGGTTCTTATGTTGGTTATAAGTGGGTTTGTGACAACGATTCCGTTGGTTTTATTTTCTGTGGCAGCGAAGAAACTGCCTCTGTCCACCCTTGGTATACTACAATATATTGCGCCTTCGATGATTTTTTTACTGGCGATATTCTTATGGCATGAACCATTCACAATGACCCATATGGTTACATTTGGCTGCATATGGGGCGCATTGGTGATTTATTCCGTGGACAGCTTTTTTCCATCACGGAGAAGGTCGAAAGTCAGCGATTGAATATCTATAGGGAATAAAATTTCTTTGCAGAGAGGGTTATTCTTTGCCAGTCGGGTATTCAACAAGATAATCAACATATCCTTTGTTGGGGCCGGAAGCGCGCCACCTTAATGCTTTTGTTGCCGTTTTAGTGGTATAGTGAACTGGCATGTAATCCATATTGGCGCAACGGATTTTTGTATTTGACCATCGAGTGTCCCAAGCCGAAAATTTTGTCTGTGTGGCATCCGTACCATCAACCCACTTTAGAGCCTTCGACCGGCAAAAATATTGTAACCCGATCCAATAATCTGTAGATGAGAAGGTTCGCATAAGAAATTGATGGGTTTCTAAATTATTTATGATAGCAAGGCGTCCCGGCGTATTTTTGAAAAAACTCTTTTCAGCGCGTGCTTTTGCGCCAAACCATCTGCTTTCTTCCCCGGGAATATTTTGCATTTTGATCAATTCAAAATAACTTTTTGTTGCCGGGTTATAATATGGCCCGGCACTGACAGTACCGTCCAGACTGGGTGATTTCCGGCCAACTTCAGCGGTGGAAGGGGAGGTGAACAATAGAATGCACAATGAACCACAAATCAGATTTTTCTTTATGTTGAACATGCGTTTCCTTCTTTCGTGTTTGCTAAAGTTATATTTTCAAAATCAATATAATTTTATTTATGCCTACTCTATTCATCATTATAAATTGTTAATGTGCTGAAAATCAGGCAATTTTTATTTTTTTAACAGAGCCATGGTTTGATTTATATATATATCCGCCCATTCTGGCTCCTGTAATATCCAGAAAGTTATATCATTAACCGGAGCTATATATACTTCAATATTATCCTTTTTCCAGGCATCAATAACTTTTTGCGAAGAGAGTGAAGGCTCTGCGGGCGTATTGAGAGAGATTTCAATCCATTTCACAGATACTGTTTGAGGAAGTCTTATTGTATTTAAGGATAATGCAGAAAGTTCTTTGATGAGTTCAGGCGACAAGTCATAACCCGCAATCTCAAGTATCTGCCCAGATTCCGAGCTTGCCCATAAATCTTTGAGAGTGGTCTTTGGATTGTTTTGTTGATTTGTGACTTCTGCGGCGAGCTTTATGCGTAAATACTGATTGAGAAATTTTTTGCCATTACTGACCGGTGACCATAAAATCATTTGGTCCGTAAGGTCAGGATATTGTTGAACAAGGTCCGCAGCAATCAACGCGCCCGTGCGCATGGCCCAGAGTATAGGAGGTGTGTCAGCTCTTTCAGCTAACCACGAAACAGCGGCCAGAATATCCTGTTGCCAGATGTGGGGGCTGGCCTCGCCAAAAGTACCCTCGCTGTCTCCTGTGCCAAACAGGTCAAGTATAAATACGCCATATCCCGCTTCGGTAAAGGCCCGTGCCTGCCGATTTATCATGTGGCGGGATCGGTTTAGCTCTTCGGCAAAAGGGGGGATGAAAAGAATGTTTCTTTTGACCGTGGCTTGATTTGGGGGCAAATGATAAAGGCCAAAAATATTACCGGATATGCTTTTTATAAAAATAGGCTTCACATCATTATCCTGAAAATTTGGCGCCATATTCGATGACTTATTCGGCCAGTTTTTCTTCTACGAAATCACAAAGACTGCCAAATGTTTCGAAAGTTTCTGCGCTGATATCATCATCGTCGATAAAGATGTCGAAATGTTCTTCTATTGAGGTTATCAGCATGGCAACGGCCATTGAATCAAGTTCGGGAATATTCCCCAGTAAAGGCGTTTCTGTTTCAATGTCATTGGCTCTATCACCAATTTGCAACGTCGTTTTTAAAATTTCACGTAGGTTTTTAATTACAGTCATCAATACTGCCTTATTATATAATTAATGTATTTCCTCGAAGTGCAGATGTTATACTACATGGATTTTATTAAGAAAAGCCGGAAATTAACCAACTGATTTAATGATTTTATGTGCCCATGCGATACAGGAATTCCGATAGATGTTTGTATGGAAGATTATTCTGGCATCATTTGTCCATTTTGTATGCCAGTCTTTGAGAGGGCCATAAAATTCTACACGCTGCAGCAAACCTGATGCGATGGCCGTTTGGTAATATTCAAACCGCATGATATGCGCGGGGGATGTTCCCTTGATTGTTTCGTCATATGTGGTTTTCAGGATATAAAGCACCTTGTCTCTTATGAGGCAAAGGTCCGTTGCGATGAGGTCTTCATTGTAGAAGTAGCGCAGAACCAAACCTTCTCCCGAGGTGCTGAAGGCCGTCAACATGTCACTATAAAATTGTGATTGTTTATCCCCGGCCGTAACGGCGCTGTCAATTTGGCCTTTCCAGCCGGATGATTCAATCTTGCCATAATCTTGTACGGCTTGTTCCATCTGATCGCCATCGACACATGTTTCCAGTCGGGTTTCAATAGCATTCTTGGTCAGAAAATTACGTTGGCGTTTCATGTTATGACGCAGGTTTTTACTGCGTGTGGCCCAGTAATCCTCAAAGCTGTCCGGGAAATCTATATGGGCCGTTGTGATATAATCCAAAGTGCTGACGGAATTTCCTGTTTGCGGGCGGGTCAGGAAAAGAGGGTCCTGCTGTGTTAACGCCAAGGCCATTGCCGTTCCGGGTAATTTTTTAATCAGAGCCTTAATCGCAGAAATATCAAGGCTTGGGTTTTTGGATAACCAAAGACCTAACGGGGCATTTGACGATTGGAAACTAGCCCAGATGCCTTTTTTTCCCGGATTGATGATAGTCATAACTTCTGGTGCTTCAGGGCTACCGAACAGGGCCAGTTTTTCGGAACCGTCGGCGAAGTTATCGATAAGAGGAATGACAAATTTTATGTCAAGAAGCGGGCTGTTGCCGATGCTTTTATTCAGGCTTTGCCATTGGTTCTGAAAGTCTGCCAAGGCACTGATCGGATATAATGTCCATTCCATTTTATTCATTCATTCCTGTGCTAATATATTGTGAACGGTTGAGGCCAGCCAGTCTAAATCTTGTTGGCTCAATTCCTGATGACAGGGAAAGAGAATAACATTTTTTGAATAATCTGCCGTAATCGGGCATATATTTTCCGCCATGTCCGGCCATAAAAATTGTGCAAATCTCTGCATTGGTATTGCGGCATCTTCAAATGCGGAGAAGTATTTCTCAAGATTTTCAATATAAACTGGCAGCATGAAAGGTACGATGCCTTCCGGTAATTCCTCTATCATTAATCTGCAATGGGGCATTTTTTTGAATTGAGCGCTTAACCATAAATAATGATTGCGGCGACGTTTGGTTATTGTAGTTGTGTTGAGAATTTTGGGCAGCAGAATATTGATAAATGTTGCTTCTTTATCCCTTAAATTATGATTGTAAGCATTTTCTCCCTCTTGGACGACATCAGGGTCAGAGGGGGTATCGATCGGGTCAACATGAACCGATGGCTCTGTTTCGGGTACTTTTCCGACATTTTTGGTCGCACTTCTTAAAAAATTAAAAAGTTCAACCAGAGGAGCCAATAGCCATAATCGGCCATATTTCAGAGATCTTTCGATGAGGGCAAGAAAGGACTTCAGGGAATAGATGAATTTCTGTTTTTCCTGCTGTGGAATATTCTCTGCACTGCCGTTAATAAGCAGAACACCGCCTTCATCAACAGGGAAAAATTTTCGGGCACTGACCAAAATATAATCGCCATGTCCGCCAACGGTAACGCCGTTTTTCTGGCCAAAAAAGCTATGGGCACAATCCTCGATCAGAATGATATTTTTTTCTGTGCATAAGGCCCGGACCTCTGCCATATTCTGTATGAAACCACAATAGTTCACCGCGATAATTGCTTTGGTTTTCGGGGTTATTTTTTTGCGTATATCAACGAGGTCAGTATCAAGGTTGGCAGTAATTTTATAAAAAATCGGCTTGCCGCCCATGGTAACGATTGGCGCGACCATTACGGTACAATGATATGCTGGTATGAGTATTTCATCATCGGCGGCCATATTCATATGTTTTAGGGCATGGGCAATGGCGTATCTGGCGGCCGTTACAGGAATATCAGGATAGCCATGATCCAGAACGTTTTTGGGTTTGTTCTGAAAAAATGTAAACAGGGATGAAAAGGATAAAACCGGAAATACGGGAATTTTAGTCTCAGGAATATGCTTGTAGGTGGTTTTTCCATCCACCTCATGAGTCGTTGTTTGAGAAACAAACTTTCCACGACGTGAGGCTGCATATTTTTCTATGTATTTTTCTAAAATTGTCATATTTCTTTATTTTTGATAACGTACTATAATTTTTTGATTTTTTTGACCCGAAGATATTGTTTTTATTGTAAGTTTGGCTTTTATAACGTCGAAGTTAATTAATAGTGAAAAGGCTTGCCTTAATGAAATAATATTTAACTGTTATTTACAACTTTAAGAACCGCATTTAAATGTTTATCTTCATGTTTTTATAACTATTGCCTCATATGTTGGCTGATAATATTGGTAAAATAAATAGAATAAATTGTCTATGATAAATAATCTATCGGAGTTCATAGGGGAACAGGCTGCACAGCGGCCGCATCATACCGCCCTCATTTTCAGAAAAGAGGAAATGACCTATGGGGAACTTTACAATGATGTGAGCTGCTTTGGGCGGGGCTTGTTGGCCTGTGGTTTGAATAAAAATGACCGGGTGGCCTGCTATCTTCCGAAACAAATTGAGACAGTTGTTTCCATTTTTGGTCCGGCTTCTGCTGGCGGAGTCTTTGTGCCGGTTAATCCGGGATTAAAACACCGTCAGGTGTCTTATATCCTCAAAGATTGTAATGTCAGATTTCTGGTCACCAGTGGGGACCGGCTGGCGGCATTAAAGGATGAGTTGTCTGACTGTCCTGACCTGGAAGTGATAATCTTGACGGGTAAAATGCCCAGCACCCCATTGGATATTGACCAGAAAATAATCAGCTATGATGACTTCTTGGCACAGGGGAAGGAAAGAGATACACCCACTCACACCGTCATTGATGCGGATATGGCGGCTATTCTCTATACCTCTGGCAGCACGGGTATGCCTAAGGGCGTGATCCTGTCTCACCGCAATATGATTGCCGGGGCGCAAAGCGTGGCAAGTTATCTCGAAAATACCTCCTCAGACCGGATTCTAAGTGTTCTGCCGCTTAGCTTCGATGCGGGACTTAGCCAATTGACCACGGCTTTTTCCAAAGGGGCGACGGTTGTCCTGATGAATTTCCTGTTGGCACGTGATGTGATCCGGCAGGCGGTAAAACATAATATTACGGGCATTACCTGTGTTCCGCCCTTATGGATACAGTTGGCCGAACTTGATTGGCCGGAAGAGGCGGTGAAATCCATTCGCTATATTGCGACCACGGGCGGCCGAATGCCGGTTCCCGTTACCCGTAAATTCCAAAAGATATTGCCGGGGAGTGACATCTATCTGATGTATGGCCTGACCGAAGCTTTTCGCTCTACCTTTCTG
>JAESPY010000173.1 GCA_016765435.1 Emcibacter sp. | reverse complement strand
GCCGAAGACCCCGGTGAGGCGGCTTTGGATGAGTTCCGCGACTTGATTGATGCGGCTTTTGGCGAAGACTCTATTGAGGGTATTCTGGATCATCTGGATGCTATTGATCATGAATGGGCTGGCAAAACCCTCTCCAAGCTTAAAAAAATGTCACCGATCAGCATGAAAGTTATTCTTGAGCAGATCACGCGCGGCGTTGAGCTTGACTTTAATGATGCCATGAAAATGGAATATCGCATCGTGAGCCATATCGTATCTTATCAGAGCGATTTTTACGAAGGTGTTCGGGCGGTGTTGATCGATAAGGATCAGAACCCGACCTGGAATCCGGCAACGGTGGATGATGTGACTGACGCCATGGTGGCAGCACATTTTGAAGATCTGGGCGACAAGGAATTAGACCTCTAGGAACTCTAGGAAAAGGAAATACAGATGGCAAAAGTTGGATTTATCGGCCTTGGCAATATGGGCGGCGGCATGGCTCGGAATATTCTAAAAGCCGGACATGCGCTCAAGGTTTTTGACCTGAATGCGGATGTGGTCTCAAGCATTTGTGACAAGGGTGCCACAGCGGCGTCAAGCGCGGTTGATGCGGTCAGTGATGTGGATGTGGTGATTACCATGTTGCCAGCGGGGAAACATGTGAAGTCGGTATATCTTGGCCCGGATGGTTTGATTGCGGCGGCGGCCAAAGGCACAATTATGCTGGATTGTTCCACCATTGATGTGGACAGCGCCCGTGAAGTGGTTGCGGCGGCAACGGACGCGGGTATGAATATGGTTGATTCTCCGGTTTCGGGCGGCGTTGCGGCGGCAGCGGCAGGTAGCCTGACTTTCATGGTGGGTGGTACGGAAACTGCCTTTTCGGCAGCGCAGCCTTATCTTGATAATATGGGGGCCAATATCATTCATGCGGGCAAGGCCGGATCAGGTCAGGCCGCAAAAATATGTAACAATATGATGCTGGGTATTCAGATGATTTCCGTGGCGGAAGCATTCCTTCTGGCGGAAAAATTGGGACTTGAGGCGGACAAGCTGTTTGATATTTCATCGAAAGCTTCCGGCCAATGCTGGTCCCTGACATCCTATTGTCCTGTGCCGGGTCCTGTGCCAACGTCTCCGGCCAATAATGACTATAAAGCGGGCTTTGCCGCGGCCATGATGTTAAAGGATTTACGGCTTGCTCAGGAAGCGGCACAGTCCGCCGGAGTCGACACGCCATTGGGGGCTATGTCCCGTGATTTATACGAAAAATTCACAGATATCAGTGCTGATGACATGGATTTCTCCGGCATTATCAATATGTTACGTAAATAATTCTGAATATGAACGAAAGTTATTTTTATCGTTCAGGAATGATTAAGGCGTTTTTTTCTATTCTGTATCTACTTATAACGAAGAGAAAAGGAAGAGACGATGAAAAAGACAACAAAAATTATGATGATGGCGGGCTTGCTCGTTGGCGCAATTTCTTTTGGGTCTGCGACAGCTTCGGCCTACTCTCAAAATCAGGCGCAAAAGCAGGATCATAGACAGGATTACAGGCCGAGCCACAAGCAGGACCAAAAGCTGGACCGCAGACGGGACAATAGNCAGGATTATAGGCAGGGCNAGAGACAGGACCGCAGACAGAATCTGGAGCAAGATCACAGAAAAGATCACAAAAAGAATTACCGGAAGGCGCAAAAGAAGGCCCAAAAGCACGTTCAGAAACAAGCCCGCAAACACGCTTGGAAACATNCTCAAAAACGGGCGAAAAAATATCAGCGCAAGCATTTTAACGAACATGCCCGCAAGCGTGCCTATTGGAATGGCCGTAAGCATAACCACAAGCATTTTGCCAAACGTTTCAATCATTATGTCATGGACCGTCGTGGATATGCTCATCGGGTAGCGTATCAGGCACCGGGTATCTATATAACGCCGAATGGGGTGGTTTTTTATACCAAATACGGGGCNTATCCCATAACGCAAAGACATTATGTGCGTACANCTGCTTGGTACTAGGTGATATACCTAGCCTTGTTCAGGAACCGTAACAATCATGCCGTCCAGTTCGTCAGTGACTTTAATCTGACAACTGAGACGGCTGTTTNTTTGCCGNTTGTCCAGAAAATCCANCAGATANTGNTCATCCTCCTCCANNGGGGATACNATGGNTNTAAAGGCATCAGGAATCAAAATATGACANGTGGCACAAGCGCAGCCGCCACCACAATCGGCATCAATNCCGGGGACNTCATGATCCACGGCAACTTCCATCAATGTTACGCCGGATTCTGCCGGGATNGTGNTTTTTGTCTTGTCGGGAGAAATAAAGGTAATNAGTGTCATAATCTNNNGTAATCTTAATTTTGNGGAATGGCGATGGCGCTNGTGGCCTTGACTTCTTCCATNACCACATAGGTATGGGTGGTGCTGATATCGGACAGGGCNGATAATTTNTCGCCAAGGAACTTTCGNTAATGGGCCATGTCACGGGTTCTGACNTTNATCAGNTAATCAAANCCNCCGGCGACCATNTGGCATTCCTGTACTTCTTCCATNTTCCAGATTTCGGTGCGAAAAGTTTCCAGAGCNCGTGTTGTGGTCCGGTCCAGAGAGACCTCGATGAAGGANACCAATGCCGANCCGAGCAAGTCTGAATCAAGCAGGGCAACATAGCCTTTTATATAGTTTTCCTTNTCCAGCCTTTTGACTCTTTCNAGACAGGGNGTCGGGCTTAGATTTATGGTCTGGGCCAATTTGACATTGGAGATTCGNCCGTCCTTCTGAAGTATTTNCAGGATATTTCGGTCAACCTTATCCAAAGATCGGTGTTTTTCACTATTCATAGTATTTTATACTGCTTAAAAANGNGTGTCTAGATTTTAGTTTAAATAAGANNCCTATATAGCAGGATATTNTGCTTAAGAAAAGNNATTCTAAAATCNNNCTCTGTGAANATTGAAAAAATGTTGGGTATCTGGTTGATATTACTGGACAAGTAGATGAATTTGGAGGAAAGTAAAAAGGTTCTGTTATCAAGTTATGCTTATTTTTTAGGCACGTTTGTCATTAGCCGTTGACAAAAGTTTGGATGAGGCGTAAACGGGCCGAAGAGTGAAATTTTATAGCNAACAAAAAAANATATGTGGCACAAAATAGCCACANTGTTGAGTGATATTAAACGGGTCAATAAGGTAATTTATTGTCGTTAAATATGTGGAAGTGAAAGAGGTAGTATAAGACATGGCTGATGAAACAGTTGAAGCATTGGCAAAGCAGTTGATCCGACGTATGGGTCGCTCGCAGGCAATGCAGATATGTCAGACTAATAAATGGTTTCGGGTGCTTGATCATATCAAGTCGGTTGATAAGAGCCTGACGACCAAATAAAAGAACTCAAAGAGCTTTAGGGTGGCTCTGCGGATTTATTCTCGGAGTGACAGGGTATGTTCCTAAGTGTCTTTGACCTTTTTAAAATCGGTATAGGGCCGTCNAGTTCNCATACGGTTGGCCCCATGATCGCCGCGCGACGGTTTGTTCTGTCGCTGAAAGACGCGGGTCTTTTTTCTGAAATTGATAAAATCCATATTGATGTGTATGGCTCGCTGGCCCTGACGGGNGCGGGGCATTGTACGGATGTGGCTATTCTNATGGGNTTAATGGGCTATNCNCCGGANAGTATTGATCCGGATATTGTCGCNGATACCGTGGCGCANGTGCGGGAAAGCNGGACAATTNCCCTNTTGCAGGAAAAGACNATTTCTTTTGCGGAAACCACGGATATGCCTTTCCTGATGGAAGGCTTGTTGCCGCATCATACCAATGGCATGGGCTTTAAGGCTTTTGATCAAAACGGCGATTTGTTGTCGCGGGATAATTATTATTCCATCGGTGGCGGTTTTGTGCTGTCCGAAGCGGAAATGGGTAAAAATGCCCCGGATATAGCACAGGACCCGGTACCCTATCCCTTTGAATCGGGGGATGAATTGCTGGCGCTTTGTGAAAAAAATGACCTGACCGTGGCGCAATTGATGAAGGCCAATGAATTGGCTCTAATTTCCGAACAGGCTTTGTTAAGTGGCATGGACAATGTCTGGCAGGCCATGGAAGGTTGCATTGACCGGGGATGTGGCGCGCGGGGCATCTTGCCGGGGGGCTTGAATGTGGAACGGCGGGCGGCCCAACATTATGAGGATTTGCGCTCAAGTCAGGAACGCCAGCTCTGTGATCCCGCCGTAATCCTTGATTGGATTAACCTGTGGGCGTTGGCGGTGAATGAGGAAAATGCAGCCGGAGGTCGGGTTGTGACCGCGCCAACGAATGGGGCGGCAGGGATTATCCCGGCGGTGTTGCGTTATTTTGACCGTTTTTACAATCGTCTGGGTCAAGACGGTATTTATGATTTTCTGCTGACCGCGACGGCAATCGGGTCGCTCTATTAGAAGAATGCATCTATTTCCGGGGCTGAGGTTGGCTGTCAGGGTGAAGTGGGCGTGGCCTGTTCCATGGCGGCGGGAGCCTTAACGGCGGTGATGGGTGGCACGGTTGAGCAGGTGGAAAATGCCGCCGAGATTGGCATGGAGCATAATCTGGGTCTGACCTGTGATCCTATCGGCGGTTTGGTGCAGGTGCCTTGTATTGAACGCAACGCCATGGGGGCGGTGAAGGCCATTGACGCCAGTCGTCTGGCGCTGCGCGGGGACGGCAAACAT
>JAESPY010000172.1 GCA_016765435.1 Emcibacter sp. | reverse complement strand
CGGATTTCCCGGCCTTCGTAAAAATAAGTCACGCCGATGGAATCACGGGTCAGGCCCGCTTCGGGTCCGGTAATCTGGCGGTCTTCACCGAGCAGATAATTGACCAAGGTGGATTTGCCCACATTGGGCCGTCCGACGATGGCAAGTTGCAGCGGCAGGCCATTGTCTCGGACGCTGGCTTCGGCATCTTCATCGCTGACTTCGCCTTTGATGCTCACCGATTTGCTGATGATGTCTTCCGGTTCCTCTTCCACATGTAGGCCAAGGTCGAGAACCAGTTGGTCAAAGGCTTCGATCAGTTCGGAAAGTCCCTCGCCATGTTCTGCGGAGATCGGCACAGGATCGCCCAGTCCCAGGGAATAGGATTCGTAAATTCCGGCCTCTGCCGCCCGGCCTTCGCATTTGTTACATACGAGAATCACTGGGGTTTCGCCTCGGCGTAGAACATCCGCGAAATATTTGTCCAGCGGGGTTACACCTGCACGGGCATCAATCATGAACATAACAAAATCCGCATCATTAATGGCGAAATCTGTTTGGGCACGCATACGGGCAGACAGCTTTGTATCGCCTTCTTCCTCAAGCCCTGCCGTATCAATGGCCAGGAAGCTGACACCGCCAAGGCTCGCCATGGCTTCGCGTCGATCGCGGGTCACGCCCGGTGTATCATCCACAAGGGCTAGTCTTTTGCCGACCAATCTGTTAAATAGGGTTGACTTGCCCACATTGGGGCGGCCCACCATTGCAACCTTAATTGCCATGTTCTTATCCAGTTTTCAGGCGCATCAAAATGCTGCGCCACAATAATATTTGGCCCGTCTTTACGCAAAACGGGCCAATAAAGCAATCACTAATACCAGATGCGCTTAACGCATTGCGACAAGTTCCGCATCCCGTGTTAGAAAATAAAGCGTTTCATTGACTACAATCGGGGCCATTTCCATGTCGTCGGGCATTTTCATGCCACTGATGAATGATCCGTCATAGGGCGATAAAGAGACCGCATAGCCGTGAGAAGATGTGATAATCAAACGATCCCCAGCAAGGGTTGGTCCGTGCCACAATACGGCTTCTTTCCGACGGTCCGGGTCTTTAAATCTTTCCAATTGACGTACCCAGCGGACAAGCCCGGTTCGGCGCGTGACGCAAACCACCTGACCCTCGGCCGTGACCACATAGATATATTCTCCGGCGACCCACGGCGTATGTTGAGAGCCAATATTCTGTTCCCAGATGCGAACGCCACTGCGCAAGTCAATGGCGACCATGCGGCCACTGTGACTGATGGCATAAACTTTGCCATCATAAACCACCGGATGACCATCAATATCACGCAGGGTGGCCATGGCGGTAAGGCGGCCTTGGGTATTCAGGCTGTCAGACCAGAGCACCCGGCCATTTTCCACCCGCATGGCATATAACTCGCCAGAGGAATAAGCGGAAATTACCGTATTACCAATCACCGCAGGACTAGCCGCGCCCACAAGGCCGGCATTTTCCGAGATGCCTACTTCGCTCCATAACGTTTGACCGTTGGTGGCGTCCAGTGCATAGGTTTGATTATCATGGGTCAGGGCAAATACCCGTCCATCGGCATAAGTNGGCGCACCGCGCATGGGAACGCCAAGNCGGGTAATCCAGATTTCTTCGCCTGTGGATTTGGACAGGGCAGCCACATGACCATAACCATTGGTGATATAAAGGGCATCGGGACCCGCCGCGATGCCGCCNCCNTAAGAAATATTTTCNGTCTCACCNGTTTGNTGGAATTTCTTCTGCCAGAGTTTCTTGCCNCTATCCGCATTATAGGCCGTTACCTTGGACATGGAATCCATGGCATAGATCACGCCGTCCAGCACCACGGGCATGCTGATGATGCTGCGGCGGTTATTGGAATCGGCNCCGATATTCTTGGACCAGATTTTTTGNGGATTATCGCCAAGNTTTAAATGTTGCATCAGATGAAGTGAATTGCCGCCCGCCTGAGGCCAGTTTTTGTTGGTATAGGGTTTGGGCAACTGGACCTGTAGATTGGCCAATTCAGGATTTTCCGTCAAAGATTGCTCAAAAGTTAGGACCGGAATCCGCTCTCCGGTCAGTTTTTTGCTGTTTTTTGTATCTTCGGATGATCCGCTACAGGCGGCAAGCATCCCACATAGGACAACGGCCATAACACTATTTCGGGAAAATCCGGAAAATGTTGTTTTTGATTTAACGAACGAAACCATATTCTGCATACCCTTAACCATTATTCTATTACGGATTTAAAATCTTTTGCCCGCTCTTTTACGTCTTGCGGGGCTTCCAGATCCTGTTCCAGTTCAAGCAGTAACCGTTTGGCTTCTTCGCCATTGCCGGAATTAAGTGCGGCCATGGCCAAAAGCTCCTTGGCCATGTATTTCCAGACATTACCTTCGATGGTCAGGGGCGCGAGACGGGCCTTTACCTGATCATAGGATTCTGTATCCAGAACGATCATAGCGGCTTTCAGGACGGCCAGATCACGATAAACCTTGTCCACGCCGGATGATGTGGTCAGCTTATCAAGGGCCGCAACCGCTTTCTCAGGGTCGCCTTTGGTTAATTCGATATCGGCATTTTTGAAAGCCACAAGGATTTGATAACCATCGACATCAGTATCGGATAAGGCTTCGAGGTTCTTCAGAGCTTCATCCATATCGTTGGCGATGACGCTTTGATCTGCCTTGCCATATAATTCTGCGACCTTGGCATATTTGCTTTCGTTATAGTTTTTCAGGCTCACATTACCGGCCACGAACAAAACGACTCCCACCAGAAAGGTGATCAGATAGGGGCCATATTTTTTCCATATGCCGCTCAGTTGTTTGTGGCGAAGGTCTTCGTCGACTTCGCGAATAAATTCTTCGGACAATCAATGCTCCTGTTGTTGTCATTATCCTTTAAGCGGGACAAGATAGCCTGCACTTGCCCAGAAGGCAATCAGGCATTGTCATTACGGCTAAAATTTGTCAGGATTTAGGCTTTAAACTATAGGTATGTTCGCTGCCGGGGAAAATTCGGGCCTTCACATCGTCGGAATATTGTTTAACAGCGGTGTCGATGGTTTGGCCGACTTCCGCATAGCGTTTGACAAATTTGGCGTTCGACGGGAAATATCCCAGCATATCCTCAACCACCAGAATTTGACCGTCACACGCGGGGGAGGCGCCGATGCCGATGGTGATAATGTCAAGCTTTTCAGTGATTTCTACCGCCAGAGGTTCCGCGACCCCCTCCAGAACCACGGAAAACGCACCAGCTTTTTGAACGGCATAGGCATCTTCGATCATCTGGCTGCGTTCTTCCTGATTTTTGCCCTGTGTCCGATAACCGCCCATCACATGCACGGCTTGTGGCCGTAATCCAATATGAGCGATCACGGGGATATTGCGGTCCACCAGAAATTTTATGGTTTCCGCCATGGCGGCTCCGCCTTCCAGTTTGACTGCCGCACATCCGGTTTCCCGGAGGACGCGAGAGGCATTTTGAAAAGCCTGTTCTTTTGATTCTTCGAAAGAGCCAAAGGGCATATCAAGGACAACCAGCGCTTTTTGTGATCCCCGCATGACGGCCTTGGTATGTTCAATCATGGTATCAAGAGATACGCCGATGGTGCTTTCCATGCCATATAGCACCATGGCAAGGCTG
>JAESPY010000171.1 GCA_016765435.1 Emcibacter sp. | reverse complement strand
TCGCCATCAGTGAAGCCAGATCGTGAACCCTGAGAATATCTAAAGCCGCCACTAAAATGACCCGTCATATCGTCTGAAAGATTAAAATCATGCCGGGCATTAATCGAGAGTGTCCACTTAGGTATATTAGGGACAGATTGGCCCGCAAGCGCATTTAACTGGGGCTCATCCGAATTCAATGTACTATCCGTATAGGCGACAGAAGACGTAACGGTAAAGTTTTCCGTTGGATTGAGTGTAAATGTACCTTCAAATCCTTTTGCTGTAACGCCACCCTCTGCATTCCCGCCAACACTAACCCCAGAAATGGAAACAAATGCCTGAAACTCAGACCAGTCAATATACCATAAGGACATATCATAGCTGAAGATACCGTCGTCCGTTTTACCTTTGGCACCAACTTCATAACTCCAGAGACTATCTTGTTTCACAACCAATGGCGCCACATTGCCCAGTCCCGGAACTATTATGGGAAGGTTTCCAGTTGCGGGTCTATAACCGCTGGCCACACGGGCATAAAGCGATAAATTTTCATTGGGACGATAACGGGCGGTGGCCAAATATGACTGCACGTTGGCCTGAACGGGGTCAATATCTTGGCCAGGGCCAATCAATGCCCCTGAAGATATTTGCTGCAGGCCCGTTTCGGTATTGCTATAGCGCAATCCAAAACCCACATCAAATTCTGGCGTAATGTAATAGGTAAAGTTACCAAAGGCCGCATATTCCCGATAATTATCAGGGAAATTTAACGTAAACAGATTAAACCCAGTGGGCTCTGCAATGGCTATTTGAATATTATGTGTTGTCTCTTTTGTATAGAAAAGACCCAAAATCCATTCAAACTTATCATTATCCTGTGATGTCAAACGGGCTTCCTGAGTATATTTCTTAGAACTCATATCTGCTATAAAAGGTACAGATGTTGTTGTTCCGGAAGGAGCCCGCTGCAATAAATCAGCAAGAACCGCAAGATCTGCCGTAATATCACCTACCGAAGCCCGACCAAATTCCACATAACTACTGGTCAGGTTCAAGGTGGCCCATTCAAAATCATAATCCAGTGATCCAGAAATAGACGTATATTTACTTTCACTTTCTGATAAAGCATCATCATTGGTGAGAGGCGCAAATTGCGGGTTTAAGCTATCGCCATCCAGATCAACGACTGACAGACCATTATATTTTTGTTTTTGGTGAATGGCCTTCAAACGTAATTCCATATTCTCGGAAGCCTGAATTAAAATGTCTCCTGAAAAACCATAAAATTCTGTGTTATCTGCATTCTCCTCAATGACGGCACCTGTTGCTGTGTCTACCAGGTCAATGTATCCCGCATTTTTGTCATAAAAACCTGCGACGGATAGACCAACCTTACTTTCAACCAAAGGAACACTTAAATATGCGTTATATATTTGATTAAACCCGCCATCTTTTGTTGTCGAAAGATTGGTTGATGCCCCACCGCGCATTTCTTCTAATGCCGGTTTTTTGGTTATATACCGAATAGCACCACCAATGGCCGTCGCCCCGAACAAAGTACCTTGTGGGCCTTTGATCAATTCAATCCGCTCTATTTCACCGAGCAAGCCATCAAAAAATAACCCGCCACCGAATGTAAAAGAACTATTGCTGGTCATGGGGACATCGTCCAGGTATACGGCAACAGTTGCTGTAGAACCCTCTTGACTGACACCGCGTGCCGTGATGCTCCCCGTGCCACGTTGCCCACCATTCATCATATTAAAACCAGGTGTATAGGCAATGATGTCACCAATATTAATCATACCCGCTGCTTTAAATGTTTCGGGATCCACGGCAAACACAGATGCCGGTACATCCTGCAAGAGTTGTTCACGGCGGGAGGCCGTAACAATAATTTCATCAAAACCTACTGAATCCGTATCATCCTGATTTTCATCTTCACTATATGTACCAAGATTACTTTCATAATATTCATTGGTATCATAAGAAATTTTCTGAATGTTATTATCTGCAACATTGATCACCAACAGGTCGTTGCCCTTAATTTCATAGCCCAGACCACTGTCTGTCAATAAAATCTCCAGCGCCTCTTCAAGGGAATAGGTGCCCTTCAATCCACGGCTTGCAAGATTTTTTGTAATCCCCGATGAAAATAATACTTGGGTGTCACTTTGTGTTGCGAAAGCCCTGAGAACAGACTCCAGCATTTCAGGTGNAATATTATAATTGGTNGTTTTGTCATCTGCATATGCCACGCCCCCCATATGAATTGACGCACAGCCAATCATCAACAGCTTTGACAGCCTTGCGGCGACGGATGAGGAATTTCTTTTTGATGGTCCGGTCATTTATCTACTCCCTAAATTTTTATGATGCTACTGTAGTTGCAGCNAAAAGGTATAGACGTGACGCTTGACCAAACTGGCCATTTTTTTGCTCAAATATTGAAATCACAGCTCATTATATCTGANTATTTGTTGGATTTATTGGCAGTTTTCTGTTTTTTGCAACCAGAATAATTTTCCCATCTTTTCTCAACGCAACAATGGGAAATGCATATTCAAGCCCATCGATCAATGTATCAATTTCATCAATTCTAAAGGCTCCACTNACCTTATATTCCTTTAGTATTTCATCACCGATAATGATAGGTNTTTTAGTATAGCGGTTAATTTCCGCCAANACTTCTGCCAAAGGTGTTCCTGAAAAATTGATNTTTCCTGACCGCCACGCAATNGCGCGTTTTGTNACCATNTTNCTCACCGGTGAAANNANACCNNCAGNNTCATANTTCAGCTGTTGNCCGGCACCAAGTTTTAGAGGCGTTTCTCCCTCACGTGGCGATTGTGGGGAAGAGACCACCACCTGTCCTTCCGTTACCGTAACCTGCACCTGTCCTTTTTCAGTGCGCACATAAAAATGTGTGCCAATTGCCCGCACCAGCGCATGGCCCGCCGCGACTTCAAAGGGACGCGTGGCATCNTTTGCCACATCAAAAAACGCCTCTCCCGCCAAAAGATTAATATCGCGCTTTTGATCCGAATAATTAACATTCAGCCTTGTCGCCGTGTTTAAATGTACTCTCGACCCATCCGCCAATACAACAACCCGTTGCTCGCCCACATCTGTCTCATAAATTTGTCCTGAATAACCATAGGGACGGANCAGAAACAGAATAAGCAGACANGCCGCCATGGCAGAAACCATACCGTATATTTTTCTATTCTGTATTCTTTGCCAGAAATGNGCAGGCGTTGCATGGACCGCCCCCTCCTGATGCTCCACCGCCGACCAAAAATCAAAGCTTTCACTNGCTGCCCATATTTCACTGCATACCGCAAAATCCCGTTCATTGTCGGGGTCTTCCTCCAACCATATCTGGAAGGCTGACATATCCTCGTCGCTCATATCATCTATTGTGATCTTTTCATGCCAGAACGCCGCCTTGGAAACGGGCCGTATCACGGTATTTTTTGTGGAGTGTCTCATACAACTCTTCCCTGTTTTTTAATCTGATCCTGCAAAAAGCTTAGGGTTTGCACCACCAGCCTCCTGACGGTTCTTGCAGAAACGCCCATTTCAGCGGAAATTTCCTGATATGTCATCTTACTTACCCTATGCAGAAAAAATATGCGTCTTTCCTCTGCACTCAAACTATCACAAGCTTTTTTCAACAGGGTCATTTGCTGAATCCTGTCCACATTATCTTCCGGCGTTGGTGCTGAACATTTCAGCTCCTGCTCATCAATGGCAAAATGCTGTTTCATATGGCGGGTGTATTTCTTCCTTATCCCATCATTCACCAGATTGGCCGCAATCCGGAACAAATAGGCTTTTGGGTTAAGTTGCACGACTTCAATATTTTCAAGCCTCAGTAAACGAAGATATATTTCTTGCATAGCATCATTCACTTCTTCGGTCGCAACAAGCGTTCTCTTCAGAAACAGGGACAGGGGCCTCTTGTGCGCCATAAATATGTTCAAGATAAAATCATGACGTCCCTGGCCACCTTTAATGTCCAGAGGGGAACGCCCCTTATTTTTTTCAATTTTCCTGTCCATATTTTTAATTTGTACTTTCTATCCGAACTATATCACGTAACAGACGCAAAAACCCTCATAGACTTAAGACGTGACAGCAAATCAAACTGGCCATTTTTTTTCTAATCCATGCTCCAACTTAATGCCCCATGGCTTTTCTTTCTCGCAAAAAAGCCCTATGCTGTAATAAAAAGTAACCAGAGTAATTATTTTTGGAACGCGCACCGTGATAAGAAAAATCCTGTTTTCACCCTTTTTATTGCTTATATTTTCTGTACCCGTTTATGCTGGTCAAACCGACTGGACAGAAAAGAAATTAGGAAGGGTTATCCTCAAGGCAGATAAGGCCAGCCGACAAAAAAAATGGGGTCGTGCCATTAAATACGGTGAACAAATGCTCAAGGGTGCCGATGCCCTTGATCAACATAGTGATCCCAGATACATCAATATGCTTAAAAACCTCAACCGATATTATGACAAGGAAAAACGGCTCGACGATGTCTCCTTCCGAATAGAAGACGCTTATATTTTGTCAAAAAAACATCTCGGCCTCTCCCATGAAACAACAAATATGAGCCGCCATCTTTATTACAAACTTGTCATTTCTGACAAAAATTATGCGCAGGCAATTTTGCTGGTTCTAGAAAGTATTTCCCTTCTGAAGGAGGGCAAAGAAGACGATTACAGAAAGCTTCATTATTTGAAACAGCTTTATTCCCTCTATGGATTGACCGCACAGCTCAAAGAAGAAGAAAAAACGCTTCTCCAATATCTCCAAAAAAGCCAGCAACTCCTCGGCGAGGATGACGAAGATACGGCCAAAGTCATTTGGGTTTTGGCACAAAATTACTGCCTCCAGAAAAAGATTCCCGAATTCAAGAAACTCAAAAAAAACTATAAACTAGGATATGTCTGTTAGGGAAAGGGCAAATTTTAGGATTATACGTCAGTTCAACCTTTAACGATGATATTTTACCGGGAATCTTTCTCACGGCACCGGGTGCAAACAACCGTTGGATGGCATATATATACCGGCATCGGCTATGGCCACGGCTTTCGCATTCTCGCCGATAGTGCCCACATATTAACTCTGGACCCTGACCCCGCATATCTCACCGGGTTTTGACCTTATCCTGAATTTATGTTTATAACCAATGCGATAATACTGATATTGGTTAGGCGTAAATAAACAGGGTGTTTTTTGGATGAGGTTTTCAGATTTTGGGTCCCGGACTGTATTCGCAGCTTTTGACGGCGGAGAGATAACCTCTGATGCCGGTATTTTGCTGTTACGGGACCGGGCTAAGAAGATTAAGCTTTTCGACCGTATGGCCGCCTGCTTTGTAGATCACAGAGATCGGAAACGTGTAAAGCACCAACCCCACATATCTCACCGAGTTTTGACCTTATTCTGAATTTATGTTTATAACCAATGAGATAATACTGATATTGGTTAGGCGTAAATAAACAGGGTGTTTTTTGGATGAGGTTTTCAGATTTTGGGTCCCGGACTGTATTCGCAGCTTTTGACGGCG
>JAESPY010000170.1 GCA_016765435.1 Emcibacter sp. | reverse complement strand
TTGTCATGGGCTTTTTTACCACTCGCAAGACCGATCTTGACCTTGACCTTATTCTTGGCATTGAAATAAAGCGCCAGTGGTACCAATGTTTTACCCTTGCGCTGAATAGCGGCGGCGATCTTGTTCACTTCGCGTCTGTGCAACAGCAATTTACGCGGGCGACGGGCATCATGGTTATGGCGATTGCCCATCTCATATTCCTTGATATAGGCATTGATCAGGAATATTTCGCCCATCTTGGCCTCGGCATAGGAATCCGTGATATTGGCCTCCCCCGCCCGCAAGGATTTTACTTCCGTCCCGGTCAGGATAATGCCAGCCTCAAAGTCTTCTTCAATAAAATAGTTATACCGCGCCTTACGATTTAAGGCGATTGTCGCGTTGCCGCTTGTTGATTTATCCGAAGATTTCTTTTTTGACTTGGCCATGATCTTACGTCAGCAATCCGGCCTTAACCATCGCGGCTTTGACCCGTATTTTGGTCTCATCCCCAATGGACACCATAGGCAGGCGCATTTCCGCCGAACATATCCCCAGAAGTTCCAGCGCATATTTCACCGGACCGGGNTTTGGCTNNGCAAATAAAACATCATGCANATCGGTCAATTTATCCTGAATNACNAGNGCCGCCGCNAAATCACCCGCNTGACAGANGTTCTGAAANTCGGANAGCAGTTTNGGNGCCACATTTGANGCAACAGAAATACAGCCCACCCCACCGTGGACATTAAANCCAAGNGCGGTCTGATCTTCNCCNGAAATCTGNAGAAANNCTTCGCCCATGGCCGCACGCTGCAAAGCCACACGGGCNATATTNCCCGTGGCATCCTTGACGCCGATNACNTTTTTCAATTCCCGNAAACANCGNGCCATGGTCTCAACGGACATATCCACCACCGAACGNCCCGGAATATTNTANATCACCAAGGGCAGATCAACCGCATCATTCAAGGCTTTNAAATGTTGAAACAGGCCTTCCTGACTGGGCTTNTTATAATANGGCATGGCNATCAGGNCCGCATCNGCNCCNGCNNCNTTNGCATGACCAAGNAGNCTGACAGCNTCACTGGTGGAGTTTGANCCACATCCNGCAANNACCGGNACNCGNCCGGCNGCNTCTTCGATACAGATTTCTGTAACACGGTGATGCTCATCATGATNAAGAGTNGGAGATTCCCCCGTNGTACCGCAAGGAACCAGACCATGTGTGCCCTGCTCAATCTGCCAGTTCACCAGCGCACGATACGCCTTCTCATCAACCTGTCCATTCGCGAACGGGGTAACAAGGGCAGTAATCGATCCTCTTAACATAGCGCNTCTCCTTTAAAGTCATCATTTTCTGATGGCAAAATAGTCTGCCTTTGAACAGACTGCAAGCCATGAATTGATATAGAGGCCGCATTATGAANANATTATNGCNTTTGCACAAAAAAAAGGCGGGAAAAATCCCGCCTAGTTAGGCTGTATGAGCCTTGAGCAGTGAACTGTCTGGCAGAANATTAANGCNCCATGCGCTTCATTTTATGCTTATTCCTTTTACGGTCTCCCTTATCCAGAACCCCGTCNTCATTATGATCCATNCGGATAAAGCTACGTTTNCCCTTNGCCTCAAATTCNGCCTTGGAAATTTTACCGTTGCCATCGGCATCCANNTTANCAAANNGTTTTTGCGCCCGTTTTGCTTTTGCCATTTCCATGGCTTTCTGGCGCTGTTCCTTCATTATTTTACCAAGGGCAGCGAATTCTTTACTNGTAAGNTTGCCATCGCCATTTTTATCGGCCTTGGCAAAATGCTNNTCCCGNAANGCCTGAAATTCCTGTTCACTGACCGNACCATCCTTATTGCTGNCCATCAGGCTATGCATCATATGATGNCCGCCCTTCATNCCTTTCATGCCCTTCATATGCATCTTGTCCCCGGCGAAAGCTGCGGACGANAAACTCAATGCGGCAATNGAGACCATGGTNATNAATGATAATTTCTGCATTTCTATTCTCCTNAATATTTTCACGTATAATTTCCCTCTGTTAAAAGATAATACGTGACAGAGATAGAAACCCTGCGCTTAATTTNTTTCAGGCGTGTCATTTGCGACACGGCGTACGAATCTTGCGATAAACAACACCATCAGACAAAGCCCCGCCATGACAAAATAGGACCGCCCCCCAAGCATTTCATACAACGGACCGGACAAAATCATCACCACACCAATGGATAAGCCCATGGGCACCGAACTATACAATGACTGTGCCGTCATGAAATATTTGTCCGGCACCCGACTGGACAGATAATACATAGCCACCAGATGGGACGCCCCATAGGTCAGACCATGAAATGTCTGCACAATAATCAGCAACGGCAGCGAAACCGTCGTCGCCAGAACCATCCAGCGCACGCCGCCGAACAGGGCAATGATAACCAGCATATGCATGGGACGAAAGCGCGTTACAATCCGCCCCCCAAAAATAAAAATCAATATTTCAGCAACCACGCCAATACTCCACAGAACACCGATCGTGCCGTTATCAATCCCCTGAGCGGACCAATGATAGCTGCCCATGACATAAATAAACCCGTGGCTCATTTGTATCAGGCTCAACACCACAAGGAACATGATAAACGATCGATCGGTCAGCAAGAATTTCAGGGGTGAACTATCATCCGTCCCCGTCTGCCGGTCCTTTTGCGGCCCCCGGCCTTCACGGGGCAGAAGAAAGACAGCAATAAAGGTAATGACCATGCTGCCAATACAGAAATACAGAAAATTATCATAGCCAAAATGATCAAGATATTTACCGAAACCTACAGAAACAATAACAAAGACAATTGATCCCACGGACCGAACACGGCCATATTGCAGGTTATGCTTATCACACACCCGGACCGCATAGCTTTCAATCAGCGGCATTAACGCAAAATAAGTCACAGAAAACAAGATGGTTACAATAACAAAAAAAGAAAAATCGGTTACGAAAAAATAGCCGCTAAAAAAGAAAGTCGAAAGGGCCAAGAGCAGCAGCATCGGTCTGCGGACCATACCCGTTTTATCGCAAAGTTGCGCAATGAAAGGAGATGACGCCGCCTTTAAAAAAGAGGGTAAGCCCATCAAAAAACCAATTTCACCCGGCGTCATCCCCACCCGGGCCAGCCACAGAGCCCAAAAAGGCAATACTATCCCCACATAGCAGAACATACCGCCATATACGCCGCCAACTTTATAGGCGACGGGGTTTTTGAACCCGCTGATATTATCTTTTGTGGTCATCGGAAAGAAACAGCCTATAAAATCTCTAAAGCAGAAATAAGCTCTTATTATCCCCGTTAGTCAACTTTATTTTTTTGCCACCAGTCACCGGATTTCATTCGGGTGCGCGGCGTAAATTTATCATCCAGCCATAGAGCCAGTTTCCGCAATCGTCCCCCTGCCAGCTTTTGCCATGCCCGGTTAATCCACTTGCTGTAATCCCTGTTATAGGGACAGACCCGGATACAAATGGAACAATCCGTATTCTGATTGGTCCAGAATTTAAAACATTTCTCCGCATCCGTGGACCATTTAACAACGCCTTTCAGATTTGACCGATTGAAAGTCTTATCAGACGGTGCCTCAAAGCTGATGGCTTTTGGCGGACATCCCTTGGCACAGCGGTTGCAAATATCGCAAAATGCCTTAACTCCAAAGCTTTTCGGCTTGTCATGAACCAGCGGCATATCCGTAAAAATTTTACC
>JAESPY010000169.1 GCA_016765435.1 Emcibacter sp. | reverse complement strand
GTATCTTGTTTTCGCCAAACACCCGCTGACCCCGATCCAAAATTGGCGTTATGGCGTCAATAGACTTGGTCTTGGACACCGCCACAAGCGTAACATCGCCTCCCTGACGGCCAGAATTTATCGCGGCGGTATGGATATTTTTTCTGACGGTTTCAAGAGGACTGGTCAAGGCGGATTTCCTGTATTATGGTGCAAATTATGACATTAACAGACATGGCAGAGCGCCTCAATCAGGATTATGGGCCACAGGATAAAAAGGCCGGAAAATTACCCGCCGCCTTTTTTATCACCGACCATACAGCCGTGCCTGATCCAGAAAGAATCATTGCCCGGCTCTCAAATAAATGTGGCGTTATTTTCCGGGATTATGAGCAGCCGGAGCGGCAGAAGCTCGGGCAAAAACTATCGCAGGCCTGCCGGGATCAAGGTCTGATTTTTTTAGTTGCCGGAGACGAAAAACTGGCACAAAGTCTTGCAGCAGATGGCATTCACCTGCCCGAGAGCAAAATGGCACAGGCCAGAGAAATGCGCGCAGCCCACCCCGATTGGATCATAACGACGGCCTGCCATAATCCATCCGCGCTTCAACGGGCCGAAAACCTCCCCCTAAATGCCGCCCTGATTTCCCCGGTCTTTCCCACCCTCAGCCATCCCGAAACTTTGTCGGGAGCGTCAACAACACTTGGCATTACAGCTGTACGAGATATGGTGGCCGCAACGGATTTACCGCTTTATGCGCTAGGCGGAATCACAAAAGAAAATGCCCGGCAACTGATCGGCACGGGCATTGTGGGCATTGCAGCAATTCGGGGATTTGAAGACGAAAAAACGCCTTAAAAATTCACATTGGTGCCAAGGAAAAAGACCTGACTGCTTCTCAGCTTATCCAGTTCACTTTCCTGACCATAGGAATAATAGGTAAAGCGGCCTGTGAAGCGGATATTGGAATATAATTGATAGGCCGCACCGATTTCCAAAGCATAGACGGTATTGTAAAATTCTTCACTGGAGGCAAAAAGCCAATCACGTTCCCGCTTATATTCCCCGAATTTTACATCAGCGCCCCACTTGCGGCCCGTATAGCCCAAACCGATATCAAAGCCTTTCAAGCCAGCATCATAAAGCATTCTTTCCCGGCTATAAGACGCGCCGAGCTTAAATCCACCGTATCCCATGCCAACGGACAGGTTATAAACCTGACGATTGCCGATATGGTCAAACTCTGATCCGTCAAAAAGCGGTGACATAATTGAGGATGGCTCAACAAGGAATTGTGATCCGATTGAAATTCCCAATGCTTTGGGGTCCTGATCGCGTCCCGCTTCGCCATAAGAAAAGGTCACATGGTGGCCAATGGTGGTGGCCCCAAGGTCAGAAAAACCAGAGAGAGCAGGTGAGGATAAATCCGAACGCCCCATATTAAACATCAGGGACGGCTGAACCACAAAGGATTGCTTAACCGTGATTTCTTTTTCACGTTTCTGCAAACCCAAACTTACTGTTGATTCGGCGGCGGGTTCGGACAGCGTAATATACTGATCAGCATTTTCCTTGGCCGGTTTCTCCAGCAGGATCACTTCCGGTCCAATATCCTTTTTTTCCAAATCCCGGTCAAAAAAGGACAGAAAGGACAAGGTCAGGCTCTTCTCTTCCTGAACCACATCCGAGGTCAAATCCGGTTCCGCATAGGCGTTTGCGCCCATGGTATAAATACCAAGGGTACATATTAATGCTATGCTGCCGTTTAGGCTAACCACGACGAATCCTCACTTTTTTATTCTATGGGCAGATGCTTATTTTACCATAAAGACAAAACAGCCCCGCTTTTTTATTTCATCTGGCGAATGTAAAGAATCACCTAGACAGGGCGAAGTATATAATATTAAACAAAAAAGATCAATCTGGATTCAATATTCCTCTGCAAATTATTATAAAAAGCACCGGAAAGTGTCTTCAGGGCAAAAAAGCAGGACAGATGCCCCATTAATAACACTTTTATGCAAGAAATTCTTGTTTGCCCCCCAACAAACGGATAAACAGCTATAGGGCAATGAGGAAAAGGCTATGATGTTGCCTAAAATAAGCCGTGAAAACAGAATGGAATATGCATGACCGTATTTGAAGTAAAAAAGAATATGACAGGAACGCTCGGCAGAGCATCTCTGAAAGCGATGACTTTGGGCCTTGTCCTTACCTTGGGCGGTTGCGGTATATTTGGCGGGGACAAATCCGTAAAAAATATTGAAGCGGCAGAAGAAATTTACAAAATTGGCGTTAATGCTTACCTGTGGCGGGCTTCTCTGGATACTTTATCCTTCATGCCCATGAAAAGTGCCGACCATAANGGCGGCGTTATTCTGACCGAATGGAAAGTTAATCCCGGCGATCANAAAGAACGGACGAAAGTTGACATCATCATTCTGGGTCGGAAACTGACCGCAGACGCNNTGAAAGTAACNGTTCACCGNCAATTGAANAACGGCAGTGACTGGATTGATGAAANCCCGCGTCCNGGCGCATCGCTTAANANCAGAAAAGCTATTCTGATGCAGGCCCGNTTGCTTCGGCGNAATAATGCCCCCATCAATTAAANANTAANATAATTCTGNCGCTGGAAATGACATGCCCCCCCCCTCTGAGGCGGGAATTTCAGNNTTNCACTCTGTTTTATAAACGAAGATCAGGAAAATAAATGACGCGCTATAACGCCGGACTCACCGAGGCAAAATGGCAAAAAATCTGGGCGGACCGGGAAACCTTCACCGCCACAGAAGACACCTCCCGGCCAAAATATTANGTTTTGGAAATGTTTCCTTATCCTTCGGGTAAAATTCACATGGGTCATGTGCGGAATTATACCCAAGGCGACGTNGTCGCCCGNTATCGCCGGGCAAAGGGCTTTAACGTGCTGCANCCCATGGGCTGGGACGCCTTTGGTATGCCNGCGGAAAATGCNGCCATGGAACATAATGTGCATCCGGCCAAATGGACTTACGAAAATATCGACCATATGCGCGGCCAGTTGAAACAAATGGGCCTCAGCATCGACTGGNCNNGAGAGTTCGCCACCTGTGACCCGGAATATTANGGNCAGGAACAGAAAATGTTTCTGGATTTTCTGGCAGAAGACTTGGTCTATCGCAAAGAATCATGGGTCAATTGGGATCCGGTGGANAATACGGTTCTGGCCAATGAACAGGTTGTCGATGGCTGTGGATGGCGCTCCGGCGCCCCCGTTGAGCGCCGCCGTCTGACCCAATGGTTCCTGAAAATCACCGATTATGCCGACGAATTAAATTCCGCCTTGGACGANCTGCCCCGCTGGCCGGANAAAGTCCGCACCATGCAGAAAAACTGGATTGGNCGCTCCGAAGGCCTGCGNCTGTTCTTTNATATTNANNGTCACGANCCANTNGAAGNTTACACCACCCGGCCGGACACTATTTTCGGNGGCTTGTGGCATGGCCATCGCGCCGGATCANCCNNTGGCNGANAAACTGGCACANGANAATCCGGCNCTACAGGATTTTATCACCGAATGCCGCAGTGGCGCCACCACCGAAGAAGCNATGGAAAAGATGGAGAAAAAAGGCTTCGATACGGGTCTTGTGGCGACGACCCCGTTTGAGGANCGCAGCCTGCCTCTCTATGTGGCCAATTTTGTCCTGATGGATTATGGCACNGGGGCTATTTTCATGTCCGCCGCCCATGANCANCGCGATCTGGANTTTGCNCATAAATATAACCTTGATGTGCGCACCGTTATCCGACCGGANGGCGAAGATGATAATTTTGCCGTNGAAAAAGAGGCCTATACTGGTCCCGGCAAGCTNTTNAATTCCGANTTTCTCAACGGCATGACCATTGATGANGCCAAGGCAGANGTCNCNCGCCGCGCCGAAGAAGGCNACTTTGGTAAAAAGACNATAAATTTNCGNCTGCGNGACTGGGGCATTTCCCGTCAGCGTTACTGGGGCTGTCCNATNCCNATCATTCATTGCGAAGATTGNGGCATNGTTCCNGTNCCAAAAGCCGATCTGCCCGTGAAGCTCCCCGATGATGTCAGCTTTGACAAACCGGGNAATCCGCTGGAACATCANNCCACATGGAAAGATATNGATTGCCCGAAATGCGGAAAAGCCGCNCGNCGCGAAACCGATACCTTTGATACNTTCATTGATTCGTCNTGGTATTTTGCCCGTTTTTGTTCNCCAAAATCGGAAGACCCCGTAGATANNGCNGCGGCAGATTACTGGCTGCCCGTGGATCAATATGTTGGTGGTGTNGANCATGCCATCCTGCATNTGCTCTATTCCCGNTTTTANACCCGCGCCATGGANAAAATCGGCCTGTCCTCCATGAAAGAACCTTTTGACGGNCTGTTCACNCANGGCATGGTCTGCCATGAAACCTATACCGANNCCAAAGGCAACTGGGTNCTGCCCAGCGANCTTATCTGGGATGAGAGCAATAAATCNGCCCGGACAAAAACCGGGGAGGCNGTNACCATTGGNCGCTCCATNAAAATGTCNAAATCCAAGAANAATGTGGTCGANCCCNCGGAAATCATTGACCAANATGGNGCGGATACCGCCCGTTGGTTCATGNTGTCCGACAGCCCNCCCGAACGGGATCTGGAATGGACCGAAGAAGGCGTNGAAGGCGCGTGGCGATTCAGTCANNGATTATGGCGCATCGNGACANGCGGCATCGAAGGNCTGGCTGACATTAAACAGGAACCAAAAGATTTCAGCAAAAACGCACAGAATTTNCGCCGCCTGACCCATGTNAGTATTGATNGCGTTGGCCGGGATATTGAAGATTTCCACTTCAACAATACGGTCGCCCANATTTATAAATTTACCAATGGTATCGCCAGCTTTAAACCGGACGGATCAGACGGCGATGCCTTTGCCCTGCGCGAAGCCTTAAATACCGTGGTTCAGCTTGTCGCCCCCATGATGCCCCACCTTGCCGAGGAAATATGGCAGATGATGGGCCATCAAGACATTGTCACCGACAGCCCGTGGCCCGTGGCACAAGCCGAATTGATGCAGGAAAATACCGTGACCATCGCCATTCAGATCAAAGGCAAGCTGAAAGATACCATTGAAGTAGCCAAAGACATGGACAAGGCCGAGGTCGAGAAATTAGCTCTGGCCAGCGAAAAAATACAGAAAGCCGTGGGCGACAGTCCCATACGCAAGGTTATTGTGGTGCCAAACCGCATTGTCAATATCGTCATATAAGGGAAATGCAATGAAGCTTCTTCTGGTTCTGATCTCTGCGGTTATCATCTCCGGCTGTGGCTTCAAACCCATGTATGGGCAATTTTCAGATGGCGGCGGCGATCTTCGGGACGTTATGGCCAATATCCGGGTCGCCAGCATCACCGAACAGGGCCGGGCCTCCCGCATTGGGCAGGTTATCCGTAATGACCTTCTAGATCGGCTGACGCCTTTCGGTGAAACCGGATCAGCGGAATATATCCTGACCGTCACTTTCCTGATTGAGGAACATGGCTATGGTATTCGGGAAGATGAAAGTGTCACCCTGCAAAATCTGAAACTGGTCACGGCCTTTCAGCTGGAAGACGTGGCGACCTCTAAAGTCATACTGGATTCAGCGTCGCGGGCTTTGGTGTCTTATGACTTGGCGCAATCGGATTATTCCAATATGATCGCCCGTAATGCCGCGCTGAAACGTCTGGCACAGGATGTTGCCAACCAGATGGCCACCCGCATCGGTGCCTATTTCAGCAAAAACCAGAGCCTCAATAACCCCAAGACCAAAGAACAGCCCTAAATGAAATTAAACAAGAATGACATCACCGCACAGATCCGGCAGCTCAACCCGGCCTATCGTGCGGTGCTGATCTATGGCCGGGATGAAGGATTGGTGCGCGAACGGGCGGACAAGATTGCCAAACAAATAGTAGAAGACCTGCGGGATGCCTTTCAGGTGGCCTTCATCGAACCGGATCGCTTGAAAGCCGAACCCTATCTTATGGCCGATGAGGCGGCGGCCATTTCCATGATGGGCGGACGGCGGGTCATTCGAATTGACGGCGCCGGGGAAAATGTGACAGAGGCCGCCAAATCCTTTCTCGCCAATCCTGTGGGCGATGGGCTGGTCATCATCACCGCAGGCGGAATCAGGGCCACATCCGCATTGGTCAAACTGTTTAACAGTGCCAAAAATGCGGCGGCCATTGCCTGTTATGAAGATAATCAGGGCGATCTGCAAAATCTTATTTTTGAGGTCATGGCCCAACATAATCTGAATATAGAGCCAAATGTAGCCGCCTATCTTCAGAGTAATCTGGGCAGCGACCGACTGATCTCTCGCGGGGAGTTGGAAAAACTGGCGCTTTATATGGGCCAAAGCGACGACCGCCTGACCGTGACCCTAAAAGATGCTCGGGCCTGTGTCGGCGATAGCGGCACATTGACCCTTGATATGATTGCCACCGCCACCACGGGCGGCGATCTGAAACTATTGGATGAAACCCTGTTCAAGGCTTTTAACCGGGGCGAGAATGCCATTCCGATCCTGCGCAATGTGGCACGGCGGCTGCAAAAACTCCATCTGGTGCGCGGCAGTATGGACAAGGGAATTTCCGCAGATCAAGCGGTCAAAACCGTGGTCTATAGCCCCTATTCCCCGGAAAAGAAATCTCTGATGGCCCAGCTTGGCAAATGGTCTACCGCCAAATTATCCAATGCGCTGGAAATTGTCATGGAAGCCGAGGCCGACTGCAAAATTACCGGATTACCGGCAGAGGCTATTTGCGCCCGTGCCTGTCTGCGTATCGCCAACGCGGCCCGCGTTTAACCCCCTCTCGATCTGTTATTTATAATCCGGCTTGCGTTTGTTGAGAAAGGCATCGACACCTTCTTTATGGTCCGCACCATCAAAGGCCGCCATAAAAATATCTTCGGACGCGCCATCATCATCCCG